>JALTMR010000078.1 GCA_027001525.1 Gammaproteobacteria bacterium | reverse complement strand
CCCCAGGTGCCACTGGAGGCCATGGGCTTCAGTCACGCCGGGCAGCTGAGATACTTTGACCACCGGGGGCGTCTGCGGGGGGATCGCTCCCGCAAGTGGTGGTTTCGTTTTTGGGACCGGGTTGAGGGCCGGGTGGAACATGTGGTGGACCTGGCCAACGGGGTGTCCACCTTCAAGTTTGTGCCGCCTGACGGCATCGATGACCACGATATGCGGGACTATGAAACCTACGCCTACCGGGCGGCCAGGCTCCCGTTGCCAGAAAAGTGATGCCGGGCATCCTGGCAATGCACGGGCCACGCAGCGGCAGTGCCGGCCGATAAAACAAAAAAGCCACCGTCAGGTGGCTTTTTTGTGGCTGTCGGTATGACTCCGGGTGTTAGTTATTTTTCGCGCCTTGATCGATCCAGGTTCTGATGACGCGGATTTCATCATGAGACAGGGCATTCTGACCATAGGGCATTCTCAGATGGTCCTGGCGAGTCAGCATGATCATAAAGGTGCTGGTCGCTGGTGAGCCGGGGACGATCAGTGCGCCACCCTGTTTGGTGCCTTTCATCAGGGCGTCGTAGCTGTGCATGTCCAAACCGCTCTTGTCCGCGCCTTCGCCTTCTTTGGTGTGGCAGGAGAGGCAGCGGCTGCTGATAATGGGCTGGATGTCGCGGGAGTAGCTTGCTTCACCATTTTTGGTGGCCTTCAGGGAGCCGAAGTAGGCTGCCAGGTCACGCAGGTCGTTATCATCAAATTTGGCTAGCACTGCGCCTTTGATAGATGACGGTTTTTTCTTGTAGGCGCGCAGTTTTTTCAACAAATCAGATGCGCTTTGGCCGGCAATGGCCGGTGCCGTGGCTGAACCCATGCCGTTGTAGCCGTGACAGTCGGTACAGAAGAAGGCTTTTGCGGCACCACGCTGAATCGTCATGGTGGAGTCGTCAGCAGCCTGCGCTGCTCCTTGTGTGCCGGCGAATAGCGCGAGACATAACAACAGTGATTTTTTCATTGCTTGGTCTTCCTCAATGAGTAAGTTTAAGTGGCGAGATGGAAAAGGGTTGCGCCGGAGAGACTTGATCGGCCGCCCTGCTCGGGAACATAAGGGCGAGCGGCAGCAGTGGCCTGTCGTCTGAGCTGGGGGTGGTGGTCAAGCGTCCGGTCTCGATGTTCATCAGGATCAACTTCATACTAGCCTATGGCGGCTCTATTGCTACGTCGTTTCATGGCCGCGATCTGCGCCCGAAACAGCGTCTGCGTCAATGGGTGTGAGGCGACTCTCCCGCCTGCTGTCTCCGCCCCGGAGAGGTATTCTGAATTTATGCAAGCAAATATCTTGCCGGGTTCGCGTGAGGGCGGGCGAGCCGCTGCTCCAGCGCCTTCGGGCGGGTTTTGTGGTGCCGCTGTGGCCGCCCGCTGATGAGGGGGTGGAACGAAGTGTTCAGGCCGCTGCGGGCGGGGTGATCAGAATGTCTATGCCAGCGGGCACGGGTTGGGGGTAATATTCCCCTCTTGTCTATTTTGAACTCGGGTATGCAGTGAAAAAAACAAATTCCCTGGCCTCAGCGCGGGCCAGGAAGAAAGCAGGAAAATTACTCAAAAAGCAGCAGTGGCCCGAGGCCCGGCTCGCGCTACAGGCGCTGTGCCGGATCGCCCCGGAGGATCACGGTGCCTGGCGTGATCTGGGGGAGGTGTGCGCCGCGTTGGGGGACATGGCCGGTGCCGAGCAGGCGTGGCAACGAGCGCTGGCGCTGCAGGCTGAGCTGCCTCAGGTGCACCTGCATCTGGCCCGTCTTTATGCCGCAGGGGGGCGCTGGGCGCAGGCGGAGCCCCATTTGCGCGCCTGCGCCCAGCGC
>JALTMR010000077.1 GCA_027001525.1 Gammaproteobacteria bacterium | reverse complement strand
CTCTTTCAGCGCCCCGGGCGAGGCCTGGTTGAGAAGGTTGAGAATTTCCAGAATCAGCGTCTGGGGAGGGTGGTTTTCTATCGATTTGGCCCCGCTTTGCTTGCTCAGCTTCTCTCCCTTTGTGTTGAGCACGAGGGGGAGGTGGCAGTAGCGTGGCGTCGGGTATTTAAGCAGTTGCTGCAGGTGAATTTGCCGGGGGGTGTTGTCGAGCAGATCGCTGCCCCGCACCACTTCGGTAATGCCCTGCGCTGCATCATCGGCCACCACCGCCAGTTGATAGGCAAACAGCCCGTCGGCGCGGCGCACAACGAAGTCGCCCACTTCTTGTGCCAGTTGTTGAGATACCCGCCCTCTGAGCGCATCTTCAAATACGATGGGCTGATCGTGCACGCGAACGCGCAGTGCGCTGCGGCTTGTTGTCCCGGCCTTATGATGGGCCCGGCATCGCCCGGAATAGATCATCCCATAGGGCCCTGCCCTGCCCGTGGCGGCCACCTCTTTGCGGCTGCAGTCACAGGGGTAGAGCACTCCCTGTCGGGTCAGTTCATCAAGCGCGGCGGCATAGGCGCTTTGGCGCTGGCTTTGGTAGGTGACTGTCTTGTCCCAGTAAAGCCCGTAGCGCTCCAGTGTTCGTAAAATAGCATCGGCGGCTCCGGGGATTTCCCTGGGCGGATCAAGGTCCTCAATGCGAACCAGCCATTGCCCTTGCCGGGATTTTGCCTGTAGATAGCTGCCCACTGCGGCCACCAGAGAGCCCAGGTGCAGGGGCCCGGTGGGAGAGGGGGCAAATCGGCCACAGTAATTATTGGGGTTGGCTGGATTCATCGACTATATTGTACCGATCTGTGCGCGAAGCGCGTGAAGAGCAGACGTGGTTAATTTGTAATAACTTATTGTTTTAATCAGGTTGATTTTGTCTCGTCGACGGGGTATTTTATATGCGCCTGATTTAGACTTAATCTAAATTTGATATAACCCACTCCAAAGGAACTGAAATATGAGCGTACTTGTTGGTCGTCCTGCCCCCGATTTTACTGCTGCTGCTGTTATGCCTGACGGCACCATCAATGAAGAGTTCAAGCTCTCTGATCTGAAGGGCAAACACGTTGTCCTGTTTTTCTGGCCACTGGATTTTACCTTTGTATGCCCCTCTGAAATCATCGCCCACGACCATCGCGTGGAAGAGTTTAAAAAGCGTGGTGTTGAGCTGGTGGGTGTTTCCATCGATTCTCAGTTTACGCACTTTGCATGGCGCGATACACCAGTGAACAAAGGTGGCATCGGTCCTGTTCGCTTCCCAATGGTTGCAGATATCAAGCACGAAATTCAGGAAGCATATGATGTGGCTCATCCGGAAGAAGGTGTTGCTCTGCGTGGCTCCTTCCTGATTGATAAGGATGGCATTGTCCAGAGCCAAATGGTGAACAACCTGCCGCTGGGGCGTAACGTGGATGAAATGCTGCGTCTGGTCGATGCGCTTCAGTTCACCGAAGAGCACGGTGAAGTTTGTCCGGCAGGCTGGAATAAGGGCGATGAAGGTATGAAGCCTGACGCTGATGGCGTTGCCTCTTACCTGGCCAAGCACTCTGACGAGCTGTAAGCCAACGTCTATCTTCCCGTCCGGGAGATAAGCCAAAGCCAAGGGTGTTTGTTTGCTCTTGGCTTTTTTATTTGCACGGCATGGTAGGGAAGCGGCGGGCTTTCTCGTATAATTCGGAGCGCTTACCGTCTGGTGCACATAATTGCGATGTCCAACTCCCTCAAACTGCTCACCATTCTGGCCGACGGCCACTTTCATTCCGGAGCATCTATCGGTGCGGCGCTGGGAATCAGCCGTAGCGCAGTCTGGAAGCA
>JALTMR010000076.1 GCA_027001525.1 Gammaproteobacteria bacterium | reverse complement strand
ACTGCTGGCCAGTGACGGCGTGCTTTTCCTCGGGCATGCCGAGACCGGACGCATGGCGGATGGTCTGTTTGAGTCTGCCGGCGTGGCGGGTGCCTTTGCCTATCACAAGTTGGCTGGGGGGAAGCGCGATTCGGTCTGTGCCGGTGTCGACCTCTCCGCCCCGCCAAAATGGTCATCGCGCAAGGCCGTTGACGCCGCTGCCCGGCGGGTCGGTGCTCCCGCTTCCCCCCGTGCTGCCGCGCCCTCCGGCACGGCAACCCGTGCCCCGGTTACTACGCCGCCGCCGTCGGACGGGATGCGAGCACAGGCAGCGGCTGATCCGTCACCGGAGGTGGCTCAGGGGCGGGGTCAGTGCCTGGAGCAACGTCTGGCTGAAATCGAACAGTTGGCCGACCGGGGTGAGCTGGTGCAGGCGGCCCGGCAGTGCGACCAACTGCTGTCGGAGCGGCCCGATGCGTTCCGGGGTTACTACCTGAAGGGGATGGTTCATCTGGCCGGCGAAGAGGATGAGGCAGCCATGGCGGCATTTCGCAAGGCGCTCTATCTGATGCCGGATCACTACCCCACGCTGGTGCAACTCAGCGTCCTGGCACAGCGCCGTGGTGACGACAATGCCGCACAAAATTACCGGGCCCGGGCCCAACGCATCGCGCAGGAGGTGGCTGAGTAGTTGTCAGCGTATCGACGATGAGCAGTAGCAAAAAAATCAATGTGGACGATTGCTGGAATCGCATCGGCGTGTGGGCCAAAGGCGAGAAGAGCTGCCCGCAGCTGGCGCAGGTGATCCATTGTGCCAACTGCGGCGTGTTTTCCTCGGCGGGGCGGCGTTTGCTGGAGTCTGACGCCCCGGCGGGTTACCTCGGTCAGTGGGCGCAGTTGCTGGCTCAGCCCCAGGTGGATCTGGAGCGCGATACCCACTCGGTGATTCTGTTTCGGTTGGGCGACGAGTGGATGGGCCTGCCGGTGACGCTGATGGAGGAGGTGATCGCCGTGCGCACGGTGCATCGCGTTCCACATCGGCAAAACCCCGTGCTCAAGGGGCTGGTCAATGTCCGCGGTGAGTTGCAGATATGCGTCTCCCTTGGCCATTTGATGAACATCAGCAAGGGCGATATTACCGGCACTGATGTCGTCAAGGGCATTTACGAGCGCATGATTGTGATCGCCCATGAGCGTGATCGTTATGTCTTTCCTGTCAGTGAAATCAGGGGGGTGCATCGCTACCGTGATGCCGACCTGAAGCACGCCCCGGCAACGGCGATGAACTGCTCCGTCAACTACCTCAAGGGGATGCTGATTGTGGAGGAGAAACATGTGGGCCTCATCGATCAGGCGTTGCTGTTTCCCGCCCTGGAAAAAGGGGTCTTCTAATGAATGATTTTTCCATGCTGGCACTGTTTCAAACTGAGGTGGAGCAACAGGGGCAGGCTCTGCGGGATGCCCTCCAGGCACTGGCCAGCGGTGGAGATCGCAGCGCAGCGCTGGAGGTTGCCGGCCGCGCGGCTCACTCCATCAAAGGGGCGGCCCGGTTGGTGGATATATCGCCGGTGGTGGATCTGGCGCACGGCATGGAGGCCTGTCTGGTGGCGGCCCAGGACGGTGGCTGGGTGCCGGACAGTGAGGCGCTGAATCTGCTGCAACAGGCCATGGAGGCCATTGCCCAGCTGGCCCAGGCGGGTGAGACGTACGAAACGTGGCTGCAGACGCATCGTCAGCACTACGACGGGCTCTGCCACGACCTGGTGCAGATGACTCAAGGCGGTGGCGAGACGAGCCACACGGTGGTGGCCGCTGAGGATGAGGCCGCAGACAGCGGCGAGGTGGCTATTGAGGACCTCTCGATGCTGGAGCTGTTT
>JALTMR010000075.1 GCA_027001525.1 Gammaproteobacteria bacterium | reverse complement strand
GGCGTTGGCCGCGGCAAAACCTACCTGATGGACAGTTTCTACGATAGCCTCTCTTCGGAGTGGGCGCGCAGGGTCCATTTCCACCACTTTATGAGGCAACTTCACGAAGAGTTGCAAAGCCTGCCCAAAACACCCGATCCATTGCCCATCGTGGCCAAGCGTCTGGCTGCTCGCGTGCGCGTGCTGTGCCTGGATGAGTTTCACGTTCATGACATCGGCGATGCCATGTTGTTGTCGGGCTTTCTTAAGGCGCTGTTTGAAAATGGTGTGACACTGGTGACCACCTCCAATATCGATCCGGATCAGCTCTATAAAAATGGCTTACAGCGGTCCCGCTTTATGCCGGCTATTGAACTGATCAAGCGCTATACACAGACGCTGCACCTCGATGCCGGACGTGACTATCGGCTCGAATTGCTGGAAAGGGGCGGAACCTACCATGTGCTGGTTGGGGATGAGGCCGAAGAGTTGCTTACGCGACAGTTTGAACAGTTGGCGACGAACGCTGTTTCTCAGGCTCATATGCTCAATATCAATCATCGTGAGATAGCTGTGCGGCGGATGTCTGATGACGTGGTCTGGTTTGACTTTCAGCCCCTGTGTGCCACGCCCCGCTCGGCGGCAGATTACCTGGAGATCGCGAGGATGTTTCACACCGTCCTGGTGGCTGGAATCCCTCTGCTAGGCGAAGCGACTGATGATGTAGCGCAACGCTTCATCCACTTAGTGGACGCGCTCTACGATCATAACGTCAAGTTAATCGCCACCGCAGCGCAGCCCCCCCAAGGTTTATACAGTGGCCAGCGCCATACCTTTGCATTTCAGCGCACCACCAGCCGTTTGCTGGAGATGGCGTCAGCGGCCTATCTGAAGAAAGCGCATCGTACGTGATTGCACTTGAGAACGCTCTCAAGCACCCTCACTCAGGCCATTGGGAGCACTCCTTAGCTCTCATTCATCGCCTCCAGCTCATCCCAGCGTTCGTAGGCTGCGGCCAGTTCCGCTTCCCTAGATTCCAGCTTGGTCTGGCTGGCCGTCATCGCCTCGGGGCCTTGCTTATACAGGTCGGGGTCGGCGAGTGTGGTGTGCAGTTGTGAAATATCCGCTTCCAATATTTCGATTTGTTTGGGCAGTTCATCCAGCTCTCGCTGGTGTTTGTAACTGAGTTTTTTCGGCGCTTTGGACGCCGTCGCCTTGCTCCCCTTAGTGGATGGCTTGGGTGGGGCATCGGTATTGCTGGTGGCGCCGGGGTCAGGTCGTTGGCGCAGCCAGTCGTCATAGCCGCCGACGTACTCATTGATCTGACCATCGCCTTCGAATACCAGGGTGCTGGTGACCACCTTGTTCAGGAACGAACGGTCGTGGCTGACCAGCAGTAGCGTCCCTTTGTAATCCAGCAGCAGCTCTTCCAGTAGTTCCAGGGTCTCCATGTCGAGGTCGTTAGTCGGTTCGTCCATGACCAGGATATTGGCTGAGTGGGTGAAAAGCCGTGCCAGCAGCAGGCGGTTTCGTTCCCCCCCCGACAGCGCCTTGACCGGGGTGCGGGCACGCTCCGGAGAGAAGAGAAAGTCCTGCAGGTAGCTAATGATGTGGCGTGGTTGATCGTTGATGGTGACGGTGCTGCGCCCCTGGCTCACATTGTCCAGCACCGATTGCTCTTCGTTAAGCTGGGCGCGGTACTGATCGAAGTAAGCGACTTCGAGCTTGGTGCCCAGTTTGATGCTGCCCTGCTGGGGGGCAAGCTGGCCCAATAACAGCCGCAGTAAGGTGGTTTTACCCGCGCCATTGGGGCCGATGATGCCAACCTTGTCTCCCCGCAGAATCGTGGTGGTGAGGTGGGACACGATGGGCTTGTCGTCGTAGCTGTAAGAGACATTGTCCGCCTCCATCACCAGTTTGCCCGAGCGCTCGGCCGACTCTTGCAGCTGGATTTTAGCGTTGCCGCTGCGCTGACGGCGGGCGCGGTGTTCCTCCCGCATCGCTTCCAGGGCCCTGACTCGCCCTTCGTTACGGGTACGGCGAGCCTTGATGCCCTGGCGGATCCAGGTCTCCTCCTGAGCCAGCTTTTTGTCGAATTCGGCGTGCTGGTTGGCCTCGGCATCGAGCGCGGCCTGCTTGCGCTCGAGATAGGTCTTGTAGTTGCCTGGCCAGCTGGTGAGTCGGCCCCGGTCCAGCTCGATAATGCGGGTGGCCAGCTTCTCCAGCAATGCCCGGTCGTGGGTGATGAACAGCAGGGTCCCTGAGTAGTTGAGGAGAAACTCCTCAAGCCAGCGAATGGCATCGATGTCGAGGTGGTTGGTGGGCTCATCCAGCAGCAACAGGTCGGGGTTGTTGGCCAGAGAGCGCGCGAGCAGAACGCGCCGTTTCATGCCGCCGGACAGTGCCGAGAAGTCGGCATCCGGGGGCAGCTGAAGACGCGACAATACCGTGTCGACCTGCTGCTGTAGCTCCCAGCCGCCGCATGCTTCCAGTTCGTGCTGCACCCGTTCGAACTGCTTCATGAGGCTGAGGTCGTCAGCGAGGCGGAGGCTAAGCTGATGATATTCCGAAACAATCTTGCCCTGGGGCAGGCCGCTGGCCACGACCTCATAGATGGTGCCGCTTAAGTCACTGGGAACTTCCTGGGTCAGGCGGGCTACTTTGAGCCCCTGGCGGCGAATGATCTCGCCCTCGTCGGCTCCCAGTTCGTCAGCGATCACCTTCATAAAGGTGGATTTGCCGGTGCCGTTGCGGCCCACCAGGCAGATTCGCTCACCGGGCTCAATCTGAAGATCGACGCCATCCAGCAGCGCCGGGCCGCTGTAGCTTACGCGCACGCCTCGCAGGGTTAACAATGCCATTCCGACCACCTCTTGAAATACAGGCGCGTAGTGTAGCCGTCATCGCGCCCGGTATCTACGGAGGCTGTGGGACTGAGGGTGAATCTGCGGAGGAAAATCCAATTTAGCCCCTGGACTCGCCTCAATGGCTCAATACATTGGATTCAAATTGGTTTTCCCTCGTGACGCCCCCCCTAAGTCCGAGGCTCCTGCGCTCGTCAATCGCCTTCCCGAAACTCCAGCACCTCGGGGTGAGAGAGAAATTCCCGCAGTGGCTCGGAGGCGTTGGGGAAGCGTCGCTTGGCCGCATCGAGTATGGCGAGGGCGTCGCGAATTTCAGCGCTGGCGGGCATGACCTCATTATCGATGTTCCGCGGTGTCTGTACGGCGATGCGGTAATCGCGAATCTCCTGGCGTACCTCTTCCATCGAGATCAGCAAGCCCGGGCAGGTTTTGTGGGTCAGGTAGCGGTCAGCAATATCACCTTTGGCCACCAGTTCGTTGATCTCCCGATGGCCGATAACGCGGTCGATGTTGATCTCTTCGTACTCGTCGATGAGGTGTGAAATCAGTTCGATCAGCGACGTATGCTGAGCGTCGGTCAGCGGTTCCCGGTCGCCGTGGCCGACGCAGCAGATGCCAATGGCTTTGCCGTTGAGGCCGCGAGCGTGGGCACCTGGTGTGGTGATGTCCCGACCCACCTGAACGGTACCATCGTCATAGTCATCATGCTTGTTGTTGATGACCACAAAGTGGTAGCCAATGCCTTGCCAGCCCCGGTCGCGATGCCACTGGTCGATCCGGTCACTGTCACAATTGCGACCGCTGTAGGCGGCGGTGTGAACTACGATGTAACTTGGATTGAATCCGTTCATGTCAGGTCTCTCCTCCCGTTGGTTTCGCGCTGAATCTGTGGTTAATGTCTGCTCGCTGCCTTAATGCCGGCCAGATAGATGTTGATCTGCTGGCGATAGACGCTGGCGATAGCAGCCAGTTTCTTTTGCCCAAGCGCCAGGGGGACACCATAGAAAATGGTGGCCAGGCCAATGATCGTGGTAGGCAGGTGGGTATTGGCGGGTAGCTCGCCCTGATCTATCGCCTGTTGCAGTGCGTGAGCCCACATGCGGTCAAGCCCCTCTATCTCTTGTGTTTCGATATTCGCCAGCTTGGGAAAAGCCTGTAACCGTTCGGCACGGCCAATGTCCGGCAGCTCGGGTTTGCTTCGTTGTTGAGTCTGGTGACTGATGATTTCCGCCATGACGCCAGGGTGTTTCTGAAATTGCCGGGCGACCTGGGTGAAGCTGGCTGCCAGCAGATCCAGCCCTTGTGCCTCGGTGTGATGGTGGTGCCATGTCAGCTCCAGATTCCAGAGCTGAATGAAGTAGTCGAGCAGCTCTGATTTTTTGCCAAAATAGTTGAAAAAGGTCGCTTCTGATACGTCTGCCTGTTCACACAGTGCTTTGACCGCAATGTCATCCAGAGCGGTGTGTTCCATCTCCTGCACGGCTGCATCGAGTAGCGAGAGTTTTGTGCGAGCATATTTTCGTTCCCGCAGGGGAGGCTTTTTTCCAGTCGGCACGGTGTCTGATAAATTTGGTTAAGAGATTAAAGCGGTAGTCTACCCCGATTTTTTTATCTGATGCATTCCTTTAATTCGCGGCATCGCTGCCCTTTGCCGGGTTGGACAGGGCTGGCAAAGGTGTATAAATTAACGGCCATTACCTATATGACCGGGATTTAGACAAAGGCAACTGACTATGAATGTAAGCCATATATTGAGCAAGAAAGGTGGATCCAACTACAGCGTGACAGCGGATCAGCCTCTCAATGATGCGGTGGCCATGATGGCAGAGCATCGAATAGGGTCGGTGGTTGTGCTGGAAAATGGCGCGCTGAAGAGCATCATGACCGAACGTGATGTATTGATGGCCCTGGGAAGAAAGGGTGATCTGAGCCAGGTCAAGGTGAGCGACGTGATGGCACCGAAGTTGATCACCTGTGCCGCAGAGACCACGATTGATGAAGCAATGGATACCATGATCAACAATGACACCGGCCGCCGTATACGGCACCTGCCCGTGGTCAGTGGCGATGAGTTTTTGGGCATGCTGTCAATTGGTGATGTGGTAGAGGCCCTGCTGACCAAGACCAAATTTGAGAACAAGCTGTTGAAGAGTTATATCCAGAACTGGCCGGATGAAGAGGGCTGAATGCCAGCCTCGCTGATGTGAGGCCTTCGTTCAGACAAGCCTGATGAACCAACAACTAAGCCGCTGAGAGATCAGCGGCTTAGTTGTTTTCGATGTCGAGATTATTGCTGTCAGCGAATTCCGTCAGAAAGGAGTAGAGCATGGGCTCCGAGCTTTCCAGTGATTTGTCGACGATGACGCAGTTAATACCGTCAATGGTCGCCACTTTCACTTTGGGGTGGTATCGGATGCGGCGATCGGTTCCCGGTGTGCCGACGGCTGTGGCCAGTCGTTGGGCCCAGTCACTGGGGCGAAATTTACGCCCGTCTTTTGTTACGCCTTTGATGACGATCTTGTCGTCTGAAGTAGCCACTATCGCCGATCACTTATTGTTACCTGAATTCACCTTGACGGTACGGGTTCAGGTTAGATTTAAAGAAGTGGGGGAATTCTATCTGACAAGAAGAGCCTATATCCAGTGATATTTTGGGAATTCACATTTGTGTCGCTCTTCGTTGACGTTCCGCCCCTTATGTTTCGTCTCTGCGGAAGAAATGTTTAGCTGCAAGTCCCGGTTATTGCCCCGATCGGGCTGATGATCAGTTGAACAATGGCGGGCGGGCATTACCTTCCTCATCGGCTTGAGTCTCATGTTAAAATGACGCCCTTTTGATACTGGCGTAGAGCGATGGCTGATCTGAGATCCCTGTTACAAGAGCGTATTCTCATTCTCGATGGCGCGATGGGTACGATGATCCAGCGCTATCAGCTTGATGAGCAGGATTATCGTGGCGAACGCTTTGCCGATTGGCCATCCGACCTGAAGGGCAACAACGATCTGCTGGTGTTGACCCAGCCCGATATCATCAGGGAGATTCACACCGAATATCTCGAAGCGGGCGCGGACATTGTCGAAACCAATACCTTTGGTGCCAATGCCGCCACGTTGCACGACTACGGCATGGAGGAGTTTAACTACGAATTCAACGTCGCCGGGGCTCGCGTGGCGCGCGAGGCATGTGATGCTATTGCTACTCCGGACAAGCCCCGCTTCGTCGCTGGTGTGTTGGGGCCGACGAGCCGCACCTGCTCCATCTCGCCCGATGTGAATGATCCCGCCGCGCGCAACATCACCTTTGACGAGCTGGTGGAGGATTACTCCGTTGCCTGCCGTGGTCTCATCGATGGTGGCTCAGACATTATCCTGATCGAAACGGTTTTCGATACCCTCAATGCCAAGGCGGCTATTTTTGCAGTGCAATCGGTGTTCGAAGCGCGGCAGATGGAATTGCCCATCATGATCTCCGGCACCATTACCGACGCCTCTGGTCGCACGCTGACGGGGCAGGTCACCGAGGCGTTCTACAACTCCCTGGCTCACGCCAACCCGATTTCCATCGGTTTGAATTGTGCGTTGGGCGCGGAAGAGTTACGCCAATACGTCGAGGAGCTCTCCCGCGTTGCCCATTGCTACATCAGTGCCCACCCCAATGCGGGTCTGCCCAACCCGCTGGCCCCCACAGGCTATGATGATACGCCCGAGAATATGGCGGGTTTTATACGGGAGTGGGCCGAGAGCGGTTTTCTCAATATCATCGGCGGTTGTTGCGGCACCTCACCGGCGTTTATTAAAGCGATAGCCGATGTGGTGAAAGATGTTGCGCCGCGCCGGATTCCCGATATCCCCGTCGAGTGCCGCCTCTCGGGCCTGGAGCCATTTAACATCGGCGCAGAGTCGCTGTTTGTGAATGTCGGTGAGCGAGCC
This sequence comes from Gammaproteobacteria bacterium, assembly GCA_027001525.1. GTDB lineage: Bacteria > Pseudomonadota > Gammaproteobacteria > Tenderiales > Tenderiaceae > JALTMR01. Next base: position 951 of record JALTMR010000075.1, on the reverse strand, counting down.
AATGTCACCGGCTCGGCGAAGTTTAAAAGGCTGATTCTGGAAGGGCAGTTTGATGAGGCGCTGGAGGTCTGTCGGGAGCAGGTTGAAAATGGCGCCCAGATCATCGATGTCAACATGGATGAGGCGATGCTCGATGGCAAGGCCGCCATGGTGCACTACCTGAATCTGGTGGCCTCCGAGCCTGACATCTCCCGCGTGCCGGTGATGGTGGACTCCTCCAAGTGGGAGATCATTGAAGCCGGCCTGAAGTGCATTCAGGGCAAAGGCGTGGTGAACTCCATCTCGCTCAAAGAGGGGAAGGAGGCTTTCATTCACTACGCCCGGCTGATCAAGAAATATGGCGCAGCGGCGGTGGTGATGGCGTTCGATGAACAGGGCCAGGCTGACACCTTTGAGCGTAAAATCGAGATTTGCAAGAACTCCTACGATATCCTTGTCGATGAAGTGGGGTTTGCTCCTCAGGATATTATTTTCGACCCCAATATTTTCGCCGTCGCCACGGGCATTGATGAGCACAACAACTACGCCGTGGACTTCATCAACGCCACGCGCTGGATCAAGGAAAACCTGCCCTACGCCAAAATCTCGGGCGGTGTCTCCAATGTTTCGTTCTCCTTTCGTGGCAATAATCCGGTGCGTGAGGCGATTCATGCTGTTTTTCTCTATCACGCCATCAAGGCGGGGATGGATATGGGCATCGTCAACGCGGCCCAACTGGCAGTTTATGACGACCTGCCCGCTGAGCTGCGTGAGCGGGTTGAGGATGTCATCCTCAATCGCCGCGACGATGCCACTGACCGGCTGCTGGAGATTGCCGACAACTATCGCGGTGACGGCGCCGTGGCTAAAAAAGAGGATCTGGCGTGGCGCAGCTGGCCGGTGGAAGAGCGCATCGCTCACGCCATGGTTAAAGGGATCGACACCTTTGTGGTGGAGGATACCGAAGAGGCG
>JALTMR010000074.1:20624-26375 GCA_027001525.1 Gammaproteobacteria bacterium | reverse complement strand
CCCTAGTAACAGAACTTCCCGCATGGACCACTAGACGACTGTCTCGATGTTTAACCATTTTTCAATAACGACGTTCAAGGTGCTGTATTTAAACGGTTTGGCCAGATAGTCATCGATGCCGGCGTTGAGGCATTTGTCCCTGTCATGGCTCAGGGCGTTGCCGGTGACAGCGATAATGGTAACGTTCTGGTTTTGATCCGGCGTGTTTCGGATGATGCTGGTGGCTTGATAGCCATCCATTTCGGGCATCTGGCAATCCATGAGTACCAGGTCGTATTTTGACCGGCCCAAAGCGGCGATCACTTCGAGACCATTGTTGGCCACTGTCGCCTGGTAACCCATTTTGGAGAGCATTTTCAAGGTGAGTTTTTGGTTTATCTGATTGTCTTCAGCCAGCAATATTTTCGGTGAGCGGTGCGCCGGCTGGTCACACGTCGGCGGTGTATCAGGCTGCTGGCGGGTGAGGTTAATCATGTTTTTGTGCTTCAGGCTCTTGGGGACCAACTGTTCAAGCGCCCTGCGCAACTTCTCTTTCAGGATGGGTTTTCGCAGATAGCTGATGTGAGTGCCGTATTTCGACTCACCAGGCTCATCATTCATGTTCACCAGCAACAGGTAGTGTGTTCTCATCCCCAGCGCTGAACCTTTCTGAATCAACTTGCTTGTCGCTGCCTCTGCGTTTGCATAAATGTCATGGTTTCCAATAAAGACGATCAGTTTATTCCGCATACCCTGTGCGCTGGCGGCGGATGTGACAGAGCCGTGAGGCAGTGGCGTGATGTTTAGCGATTTGAGGTAGGTTGTAATAATCGATGCGTTGGTATCGTCAATGTTGTCGAGCACGATTTCTATATTTTCAGACAGGTAGTTGGTCACATGATCCCCTGCGGGAATCGCGCTTGAGGAGGCGATATCGAAACTGTTGGTAAAACAAAAGTGACTCCCCTGCCCCGCCACAGAACGCAGTTCCAGCGTTCCCCCCATCAGCTCCACCAGTTGTCGGGCGATAGACAACCCCAGCCCTGTGCCACCAAATTGTCGAGTGGCTGATCCATCCGCCTGGATGAATGAGCCAAATATTTTCTCCTGGGCACTTTCATCAATACCAATTCCGGTATCGTTCACCTCAAACATGAGGGTCACTTTATGCTGATGCTGAGTAGTGTTGTGGGGTTGGGGCGCGACGCGTATGCAGACCTCTCCGCTGTCGGTAAATTTCACCGCGTTGTCGATGAGATTGGACAGAATCTGGCGTATTCGTACCGGATCGCCCAAGACGTGGGGCGACACCTGGTTGCTGATGAGGAGAGATATATTCAGGCCCTTGCTCTGTGCCTTGGGCGCATAGAGGCAGACCACTTCTTCAAGGAGCTGAATCAGGTTGAAGTCTACTTTTTCCAGCTCGATTTTCCCCGCTTCCAGCTTGGAAAAATCGAGCACTTCGTTAATGATGTTCAGCAGGGCATCCCCGGAGCTACGGGCGATATCGCTGTACTCTTTCTGCTCTGCGCTCAGGCCGGTTCCAGCAAGCAGTTCCATCATGCCGAGCAGGCCGTTCAGTGGTGTGCGGATTTCATGACTCATGTTGGCAAGAAACTCACTTTTGACTCTCACGGCGTCGAGTGCCGTGTCGTGGGCATTTTTCAACGCCAGTTCCTGCGCCTTTCTCTGGGTAATGTCTCTGGCCATGACGATGAATTTTCTGTGGCCGTCGATCAACATATCGCTGACAGAAATTTCCAGCGGAAATTCAGCCCCGGCGTCGCTGTACCCCGTGGCCTCTATCGTCCCCATGCCCGACATGCCGGCCAGCATGCGACCTGCGCTGTCGGTGAGCAGATCGCACTGCGGCCCGCCCAGAAAATGGCTGAGCTCGCGGCCAATCATCTGGGGGGGCGTCGCGTGAAAGATCGCCAACCCGGCGGAGTTGATGGACTCGATCTGCTCCTTGTCGCTGAGCACAATGATGCCTTCAGCCACATTTTCGATCACCGTTCGCAGGTGAGTCTCCCGATCTTTTAAATGGCACTCCACCTGCTGGCGTTCCTTGATCTCCAGTTCCAGGGTCTGTTTCTGTTTTTCCAGCTTGTTGGTGTGATCCTCCAGCGTTGCCATCATGGAGTTAAACGCTCGGGCCATATTGCGAACCTCTTGAGCCCCCTCCTCTGCGGCCCGAATTCGATGCCCGTCAACACCAAACGTTTTCATCAATGAAGAGAGTTTATTCAGCGGGCGGATCAATTTGCCGGTGTGGTGCAGAAGCAGCATCACGAGAATGATGGCGAGCAAGAGGATACTGAACAGATTTTCCAGAAACACCGTGCGTTGAATGGCTTTGAGGCCGCTTTTCTCCAGGGTAAGGCGCACGTAGCCCAGCTGCGCCGGCTGCTGCTCCTTGATCTCGAAAGGCGAGCGGGTTAGCTGTTCTGAGGGGATGTCGTAGACGGCAGCAACAAAACACCAGGCGTCATCACTCTCTTTCACCAGACGGGCCTTGAAGGGCACAAATTGGTCTGTATCCGCAGGCGGCGGATGAGCGACAGCGCCGTGAGAGTAGATCACTTTTCCACTCATGTTATAGACGGCCAAGTGCTGCACACCGGGAAAGCTCAGCACCACGGCGGCAGCATCGCGAATGCTCTCCTCATCCTCATACAACAGAGAGAGCACACTCTGACGCGCAAAATTGGTGGTCATCTGAAGGCCTTGCTCCGTCAGCGTGTGGCCGATGGTTTTGCTGGATAACCAACCGGTCGTCAGTGCGCTCAACAGGGAGAAAAGCAGAATGCCTGCGGCAAGCAATATGAACAGCTGTTGCTTGAAACTCAGGGGGGCGCTACGCGTCATGGTGACTTCTCGGGAAAGATGAGATCGATGTAAGGGTCATGCTCATAGTCCAGTGCCAGCCCCAGCCGCGCCGCCGTTTTGGTGTTAACTGCTGTTTTGATGGCGCTCAGTGGTGTCACCGTCTGGGGCTGGCAGCGCTGAGGCTGTTTACGACATCGATAAGCCTGTTTGGCCAGCGCCACCCCCAAGGCCTTGTAGTCGGGACAGATGGAAAACAGCACCCCTCGTTTGGCATGCGTGGCCTGACTGGAAAAAACGACAATCTTTCGTTTCCAGGCCGCTTTGAGGATGATGGGTAACACGGCGTTGATTTGCGCCGCTGAGGGGCCATTGACCATCCACACCGCGTCGGTCCCGGGGTTCAGCCCCTGTAGCAATTGGCGGTATAGATTGAGGCTGTTTTCCGCGTCACTGGACTCGTGGGTAATCAAATTAAGCCCCAGTGCCTCTGCGGCCTGGCTCGCTTTTGCGACAAAAAAATCACTTCGCTCAGCATCGAACAGAAGGTGGATATTGCGAATCGCCGGAACAAAGTGGCGTAGCCGCTGCAATACCTGACCGGGGTCGGGAACCAGGCTGATGGTCGCCGCCTTCTCGGATGCACCCAGCGGTGCCTGAATCGCGCCGAAGACGGTGGGACGCGGCTCACTCAGGGTCGCCACGTAGTTGACGCCGATCCGCCCCAGACCGATCTGCGCCTGGCAGTGTTGTGTCGCGGGGAGCGGCAGCTCACCACCGCTGTCATCAATGGCGATGGCCTCGGGCTGCCACAACCCACTGTCACCAATGCCCGAGATAATTTCGCTAAAGGTCGAGCTGTAAGGTTCGGGGGCCTTGGGGTAGTAGACGGCAATACAGGGCTCATTCGCCCGGGCCGGAGCCATCAGCGAAAGCAACAGAGCCAGCAGAGAACAGACACCTGCCTTCGGGGAGGATAACTTCACTACGTTTTCATCTGGCCGGGGCGTCAATACCCGGTTCGTCCTGCTAGAAATGCGATTAGAATAGGAGGGAAAAGTATAATTATCAATCTGTTTTCACAGGCTGTGAAAGGGCGGGTCATGACCATCGAACAACAATTTCCTCATATCGACCAACTGATCTACCTCAACCACGCTGCCGTAGCGCCCTGGCCGCGCTGCGCGCAGGAGGCGGTTGCAGCCTTTGCTCGGGAGAATGTCGAATTTGGAGCAAAAGACTACCCCAAATGGATGAAAACGGAGCAGCGCTTGAAACGAAACCTGGCCACGCTGCTTAATGCGCCCAGTACCGCCGATATCGCCCTGGTTAAAAACACCTCCGAAGCGCTGTCATTTGTGGCCTACGGTCTGGATTGGCAGGCGGGGGACAATGTGGTCATCAGCGACCAGGAGTTTCCTTCCAACCGCATTGTCTGGGAGTCCCTGGCGCAATTTGGCGTCGAGCTGCGGCAGGCAGATCTGGCCTCGGCTGCCAGTCCGGAAGAGGCGCTGATGGCTCAGGTCGATGACCGCACCCGGCTGCTCTCCATCAGCTCCATCGAGTACGCCAGTGGTTTGAAAATCGATCTGGAGACCCTGGGCCGGTTCTGTCGCCAGCAGCAGATCCTTTTTTGTGTCGATGCCATTCAAAGCCTTGGCGCGGTGGCGTTAGATGTGCAGGCCATCCAGGCCGACTTTGTCATGGCTGACGGCCACAAATGGATGCTGGGGCCCGAGGGGCTGGCCGTGTTCTACAGCCGCAAATCAGTGCGCGATGAGTTGCGCCTGACGCAGTATGGCTGGCACATGGTGGAGCCGCTGGGCGATTACGATAACCCGCAGTGGCGCATCGCCAGCAGTGGCCGCCGTTTTGAGTGCGGCAGCCCCAATATGCTCGGCATCCACGCTCTGGACGCCAGTATTGCGTTGCTGCTGGCGCAGGGAATGGACAATGTGGAAGCCGCGCTGAGCGCCAACGCAGCCCGTCTTATCGACGAGATTCAGCAGCGCCCCACCCTGCAACTGTTAACCGACAGCTCGCCTGGGCGGTTTGGCGGCATCGTCACCTTCAGGGCGAAGGGCTGCGATAACGCCACGCTCCAGCAACAGCTGATGGCTCGCAACGTCATCTGCGCCCACCGTGGTGGTGGCGTACGATTCTCTGCCCATTTCTATACGCCGGCATCTCACCTTACCGCGGCGATGGCTCTGGTCGATGAGCTTATTGGCTAAGCATCACGTTTAGCCGCTGAAAAAAGTGTAAAGAAGTTATTGCTGGTGGTCTCGGCCACCTCTTGCGGGCTGACCCCTTTCAATTCAGCGATAAAATCGGCCACATGGCGGGTGTAAGCGGGCTGATTGGTTTTGCCCCGATGAGGCATGGGGGTGAGGTAGGGGGAGTCAGTCTCCACCAGAATACGGTCAAGCGGCACCTGTCTGGCCACCTCTTGCAAGGCTTTGGCATTGCGAAAGGTGACGATGCCGGAGAACGAGATGTAGAAACCCAGGGCGATGGAACGGCGGGCGCTCTGCCAATCATCCACAAAGCAGTGCATCACTCCGCCCACCTCGTCGGCTCCCTCGGCGGCCATGATGTCGAGGGTATCGGGCTGGGCGTCACGACTGTGTATGATGAGGGGCTTGTGACAGCTTTTCGCTGCGCTGATGTGGCGGCGAAAGCGCTCCCGCTGCCAGTCGAGATCCCCCTCGCTGCGAAAGTAGTCGAGCCCGGTCTCGCCGATGGCGATGACGTTGGGGTCTTGCGCACGCAGGAGCAGATCATCAAGGCTGGGCTCCTCCTCATCCTCGTTGGGATGAACGCCGACGGAGGCGTAGACATTGGGGTAGCGGCGCACAATGGCCATCATCTCGTCCCACTGTTTCAGGTTGATAGCGACGCAGAGCATCCGTTCCACACCCTGCGCCTGCGCCTGCGCCATCACGG
>JALTMR010000074.1:0-20614 GCA_027001525.1 Gammaproteobacteria bacterium | reverse complement strand
CGTCCATATCGCCACCCAGGGCATCCAGGTCCAGACGGTCCAGGTGACAATGAGAGTCCACCAACATGGTCAATATTCCTTTAATAGCTTTGAAATTAGAGGAGAAAAACGGGGTGCCCCAAGCCCGGGCCGTGAACGGCGCTCTAATGGTCTCTAACGCTGCTCGAAAACAAAAACGGCTACATTGTGTGGGTGGGGCGGTCAGATTTTAGCGCACCGCCAAGGTAGGTTTCGATCTTTTTACGCACGTTGGCGCCGTCCTGATCCTCGGCAAACTGAACGCCAATACCGGTGACCCGATTGCCCTGCGCCCCTTTGGGGGTAATCCAGATAACCTTACCCACCACGGGCAGTTTCTCCGTTTCGTCCATCAGGCGCAGCAGCATGAACACTTCGTCACCCAGCTCGTAATCCTTATTGGTGGGAATAAACAGCCCGCCGTTGAGCACGAATGGCATGTAGGCGGCGTAGAGCGCCCCCTTGTCCTTTATGGTGAGCGATAGAATCCCCTGGCGGGAGGCCGCGGGTTTTTCGGGCTGATTGTTTTGATCTGAGGCTGTCATATCCTGTCATCCTGGACAAAGGGCCGTTGCTTCGTGGCCGCGAAACAGTTGCGCCACTCAATCAGCAGGTCTTCCAGCAAGAGCTGAAGATTGAGGTTCTGCTCCTCCTGCCGAAGCACGGTGACGACCCGCTCCTGCTGCTGCAACAGTGCCTGCAGCGATGCCCCGGCCGCCAGTCGGGCCAGCGGTTGCACCATGTCCTCGTTGGAGATTTTGGGCGCGGCAGCGGTGGCCTTGAGGCGAACCATGTCCGTAATCCAGCTATACATCCAATATAATCCACGTTGAGTGTCTGCTTTAACCCACTGATTAGCCAGAGATATTGGATCTGCGCCCTGGGCAGCCAACCGCTCCAGCCCGGTGAATAGATCCTTGCGCAGACTGACCAGTTCTTTATCGGCCATTCGCAATGCTTTTAAAGGGGCACCCCCCGCCAGGGCCAGCAATGTGAGTGGGTTTTCATCACCTTCGAGCTGACTCTTCAACCATGGTGCGGCCTCTTTCTGTACCACCTCACCGAAGCGCAGCTCCTGACAACGGCTACGGATGGTGGCAGGCAGTTGCGCCGGTCGACTGGTGGTGAGAATCAAGACCGAACCCTCGTTGGGCTCCTCCAGGGTCTTCAGCAGGCTGTTGGCTGCATTGACGTTCATGCTGTCTGCGGGCGAAACCACCACGACTTTGTGGCGACCGTACTGGGACTTGAGACTGAGATAGTGACCCACGCCGCGAACCTGATCGACGCTGATGCTCTTTTTCCCCTCCAGGGGTGACACAAGCGACAGATCGGGATGGGAACCCGCCCTGACCAGCAAACAGGCCCGACAGTCGTCGCAGGCCGGCCCGGTGGCCAGCGGGCTGTTGCACAACAACGATTGAGCAAACTGGCGTGCGAAATGTGATTTGCCCACACCTTCCGGGCCGGTCAGCAACAGCGCATGGGGGAAACGACCCTGGGCACGGCGTTCGTTAAGCTGCTGCCACTGCGGACGGTGCCACGGCAGGGGGGAGTCCGGCATTGGTTTCATGGTTTTTTCTGACGGTTAGTGGGGCGACAAAAATTCATCGAGCACCTGCACCAGCTGCGATTCAACCTCAGCCAGGGGCCGTGCGGCATCGATGATGCGAAACTGTTCGGGATACTGTTTGGCCCGCGCCAGATAGCCGTTACGCACGTTATCGAAAAAGGCCCGCTGCTCTGATTCAAAACGGTCGGTGGTCTGCCCCCGCTGGGCAGCGCGGGCCATGCCCACGTCCACCGGGGCATCCAGCAGCAGCGTCAGGTCGGGGCGAAGCTGGCGCTGAACCCAATGCTCCAGGGCGGCAATGCGATCGTTATCGATACCTCGTCCACTTCCCTGGTAGGCGTAGGTCGCATCGGTAAATCGGTCACACACTACCCATTGGCCTGCGGCCAGGGCGGGAAGGATGAGTTGCTGAAGGTGCTGAGCGCGGGCGGCAAACATCAGCAGCAGTTCGGTATCGGCGTGCATCTCATCGTGGCTGGTATCGAGCAGCAGGGCGCGGATCTCCTCGCTGATGGGGGTGCCCCCGGGTTCGCGCGTCATCAACACCTCCCGGCCCTGTTTCAGGAGATGGTTACGGATGTAGGCCAGGTTGGTGCTTTTCCCTACCCCTTCACCGCCCTCCACTGTGATGAATAGACCTTGATCTGCCACGTAATTTATCTGCTCTTGTTCAGTTGGTAACGCCTGACGGCCCGGTTGTGCTCGTCGATGGTGCCGGAGAAATAGTGGCTGCCATCGCCTTTGGCGACAAAGTATAGACTGCTCCCGGGCTTGGGATGAAGGGCGGCGTGGATCGCTTCGCCGCTGGGCATGGCGATGGGTGTGGGGGGAAGCCCTTTACGGGTGTATGTATTGTAAGGGGTGTCACGCCGCAGGTCGCGGCGGCGGATGTTACCGTCAAAGGCATCGCCCATGCCGTAGATCACCGTGGGATCTGTTTGCAACCTCATGTTACGTTGCAGCCGCCGGACGAATACGCCGGCTATCTCGGCGCGTTCGCTGGCCACCGCGGTCTCTTTTTCGATGATAGAGGCAAGTATCAGGGCTTCATACGGCGTCTTCAGGGGCAGATTCTCCTCCCGCTGCTGCCACTCTGCGGCCAGCCGCTGCGCCATTGCTTCGTAGGCCCGTTTGAGGAAATTGGCGTCACTCGTGCCGGCCGGAAAGTGGTAGGTGTCGGGCAGAAACCGCCCCTCCGGGTGCTGGCCTTCGTAACCGAGGCGAGCCATGATCTCCTCATTGTTCAGCCCTTGCAGCGTCGTCCGAATCTTTTCATGTTGGCTTAACGCCGCCATCAGTTGTTTGAAGCTCCAGCCCTCGATGATGGTCAGGCTGTACTGTATGACTTTGCCGTTGACCATGTTTTCGAGCAGCGCCAGCGGCAACATGCCGGGGGTCAGCTCATATTCACCCGCATGAATCGCGGTGGCCTGGTCCAGCCAACGGCTCCACAATCTGAAATAGAGTGCCGAGTCAATCACACCGCGGGCCTCCAACTCGTGGGCGATACGGTTCAGGTTACTGCCGGGTTTGACGGTAATGAGATGCCCCGCCTCGCTGACGTTTAACGGGGTCTGCTTGAAGCGGTAGAGCTCCATCCCTGCCCAGGCGATGGCAAGACTACTGAGGATCAAAACAGCGCCGATCAATCTAATCGCAATCTTTTTCATAAAACGTCCAGGGCCTCTTCCCTTCGCTTGTCATGAAGCCCGGCGTTAAGCCGCTGGCTGATCCGGCTCCTGCCCATGGTCTGCTGGCCCAAACACTTGACCGGCCAGAGCCCGGCAATGGCGTTTGTGAGAAAAACTGCCTCTGCCTGATATAGTTCAGATTCGGAAATAATCCCGATATTAACTGGAATATCAATAGCTTCAGCCACCTCAATCACCACCTCGCGCATGATGCCTGTGACCCCGCAATTTGACAAATCGGGCGTCCACAACTGGCCATCTCTCACCATAAAGAGATTGGTCATTACACCTTCGATGGCATTGCCGTGGCAGTCCAGCATGACGCCCTCCGTGGTCCCGGCATCACACCACTCCTGCCGTGCCAGCACCTGTTCCAGGCGATTGAGATGTTTAAGGCCCGCCAGCGCCGGGTTGATTCCCAAACGAGTCTGACAGATGCGTACGTTGATTCCCCTCTTACTGAAATCCGGCGGATAGTCAGGCCAGGGATGGAGGGCGATCATTCGGTTGGCCGGGCTGGGAACAGCGCACTGATAGCCCCGCCCCCCACTGGCGCGGCTGATGATGATTTTTAATACGCCGATGTCCTGATGCGCGCACAGCTGACGAGCCTCAGCCAGCAGCAGATCGGGGGCCGGAGCAGCGATGCCCAGACGTTGACAGCCCGCGAGCAGGCGCGCCATATGGCGCCACCAGAATGCCAGTTTGCCCTCGCTCAGGGCAATGGTTTCAAACAGGCCATCCCCATACTGAAAGCCGCGGTCAGTGACGCTAATCCGGTCGTCCATTTCGCCATTAACCAGATACACCATCTACGTCCCACTGGCCCCTAGCGCGCTTAACAGCCCCTTGGCTTTGTCGCGGGTCTCCTGCAGCTCATTTTCTGCGATGGAGTCCGCCACAATACCCGCCCCGGTGCGGAACTTTAGCTGCTGTCGCTCCTTGTACATGGTGCGGATAAGGATGTTGAGATCCATGTCACCGTTATAATTCAGATAACCCAGCGAGCCAGTATAGGGGCCACGGCAGCTTTGCTCCAGCGACTGAATAATCTCCATACAGCGTACCTTGGGGCATCCCGTGATGGTGCCCCCCGGAAAGACGGCAGCAATAGCCTGCCCCGGTGTCACGCCCGCTCGCAACGTGCCGGAGACGTTGGAGACAATATGGTGCACATGGGCGTAGCTCTCCAGCACCATCAGCTCGTCGACGCTGACGCTGCCAGGCTGGCACACCCGACCCAGATCATTACGCTCCAGATCGATCAGCATGACATGCTCCGCCCGCTCCTTGGGGTGACCCAACAGGGTTTTGGAATACGCTTCGTCGGCAAGATCATCGTTGCCCCGAGGGCGGGTACCGGCAATGGGGCGGGTACTGATGCGACCGGCTTTGACATCAATCAAACGCTCGGGTGAAGAGCTGATGATTGCCCCCTCACCCTCGCAGACCAGCGCCGCAAACGGTGCGGCATTGTGCTGGCGAAGGCGGCGATAGAGCTGCGCAGCGCTGACCTCTTCCCCCAGGCTCACTTGCCAGCCACGGGAGAGATTAACCTGAAAAACATCGCCATCCAGAATGTATTTTTTGATGCGCTCAACACCCGCCAGATAGCGCGCGGGCTCATCCTCATCGATGCGGAGAATCCGGGGGGCGGCGGTTGTGGCAGAGTCAGCCCCGATGGAGATCGAAAGAAGATCCTCCTTCATCAGCTCCAGTAGTGCCTCCTGGCCCTCCTCTGTCACAAGATGGACCTGTTGTTCGGCATGATCGACAACCAGAGCGGCAGGGATGACGGTGGCAAAGGCGGCGGGGAAGCAGTCCTGGGCGGGGGATAGCTTTAATGTGGGTTCGACTTCGCTGGCCAGTTCGTAGGCGAGATAGAGAAACCATCCGCCCCGAAACGGCAGGGCCGCCTCGACAGTGGAGCCCTGACTAACACGTTTGTGGCGCTGCCACTGGCGATCAAGCTGCGCCAGGAAGGAATCTGTGAGGCTGGGTTGCCAACGAATCTGCTGACCGGGAAAAGCGAAAAGGATGTCGTAACGCGATTGCGCCGTGCCGTGAAGTACGCTTTGCAGCAGATAGGGGTAACGCCGGGCGTTTAACTCGTGCAGCCGGAGGGGGTCGAACCCCCTCCCCAGCTGACTGATTGGGATGGTATGGAGTGGCAAGGGTGGAGCACCTCAAGGCCTGGGGGCCATACTTATCCGCAGTGGAGTGGTTAAACCTTTTTGAACACCAGTGACCCATTGGTGCCACCAAAACCAAAGGAGTTGGAGAGCGCGACATCGATTTTCATCTGCCGTGCCTCATTGGGCACATAATCCAGGTCGCAATCCGGGTCAGGCGTGAAACAGTTAATGGTCGGTGGAGCCACCTGGTCACGAATAGCCAACGCCGTAAAAATTGCTTCAATACCGCCGGCGGCACCAAGCAAATGGCCGGTCATGGATTTGGTCGAACTCATCGCGACCTGATAGGCGTGGTCACCAAACAGACTCTTCGCCGCCGTGGTTTCAGCCACATCCCCTGCGGGTGTTGAGGTACCGTGGGCATTGATGTAATCAACCGCTTCAGGGTTGATATTGGCGTGCTTCAGGGCCAGGTCCATGCAGCGTCTGGCGCCTTCCCCGCCCTTGCTGGGCATGGTCATGTGATAGGCATCGCCACTCATGCCAAAACCGACCACTTCCGCATAGATTTGCGCACCGCGCGCTTTGGCCGTTTCGTACTCTTCCAGCATGATGACACCAGCACCATCACTCAGCACAAAGCCATCGCGATCTTTGTCCCACGGGCGACTGGCGGTTTCCGGGCTGTCGTTGCGGGTAGAGAGCGCCCGTGCTGCTGCAAAACCACCCAGGCCGGTTGCCGAGGTCGCCATCTCTGCGCCACCCGCGACCATTGCATCAGCATCGCCCCGGGCAATAATGTGTGCCGCTTCGCCGATATTGTGGGTTCCTGTGGTGCAGGCCGTGACGATGGCCAGGTTAGGTCCCTTCATGCCATACATGATCGACAAATTGCCCGAAATCATATTGATGATGTTACTGGGCACAAAAAACGGAGAAATTTTACGGGGGCCAGATTTGTCATAGGTTACACGCCCCTTTTCTATGCCGCTCAATCCACCGATACCGGAGCCAATCATCACGCCGATACGTTCGGCATTCTCTTCGGTAACTTCAATGCCGGAGTCTGCGATAGCTTCCTTCGCTGCGGCAATGCCGTATTGGATAAAAGGGTCCATTTTTCGTGCGTCTTTGGCAGACATGTAGTGGGTCACATCAAAGTCCCAGACAGAACCACCAAACCGTACGCTGAAATCGGAAACATCGAAATGGGTGAGTGGGCGAATACCGCTTTTACCCGCCAATATGTTGTCCCAGGACTCTTTAACTGTAAGCCCAACGGGGCCAACCATGCCAAGGCCTGTAACCACAACGCGACGATTGCTGTTCACAAATCTTACCTCTGAACGACGAAAATAGGGTGATAGATTAAAACGGGTGGACGAATAACCGCCCAATGAAAAAGCAAAAGGCCGCGACCCCGTTTAGTTGAGGTGTAGCGGCCTTTCGACTAGATTCCAGGCTTAACTCTGGTGAGAATTGATGTAGCTGATCGCTTGCTGAACAGTGGTGATGTTCTCAGCTTCTTCATCAGGGATTTCGCATTCGAATTCTTCTTCGAGAGCCATCACCAATTCCACCGTGTCGAGGGAGTCAGCGCCAAGGTCATCAACGAAAGAAGCTTCAGTAGTCACTTCATCTTCTTTAACACCCAATTGCTCAATAACGATTTTCTTGACGCGTTCTTCGACAGTGCTCATGACAAATTATTCCTCCAAAAGGTTTTTCAACGCAGCCCAAGCCGCGGTCGGTATTTTATCTGCTCGCCCACAAGTTGCAAGCCGGACAGCCGCCAATACGGCAAGTAATTACAACTAAATTCAAAATAAAAACGATTAGGTCAGGTATTGTGGTGATATATTGCCCAACTTAAGGGCTAACCCATATACATGCCGCCATTGACGCTAATGGTCTGTCCCGTGACATAAGCTGCCCCCGGCGAGGCCAGGTAGCTCACCGCCGCCGCGATCTCTTCCGGCTGCCCCAAACGGTTAACCGGAATCTGCTTCAATAAAGCCTCTTTTTGGGCATCCGGCAAACCCTTGGTCATGTCTGTTTCAATAAACCCCGGCGCCACGCAGTTTACAGTGATGCCGCGTGTAGCCACTTCACGAGCCATGGATTTACTAAAGCCAATCATGCCCGCCTTGGCTGCCGCGTAGTTGGTTTGCCCCATGTTGCCGGACTCACCAACAACCGATGAGATATTGATGACACGTCCCTTACGCGCTTTCATCATGCCGCGCATACACGCTTTGGACATCCGGTACACTGAAGTCAGGTTGGTATCGATAATGTCGTCCCACTCCTGATCTTTCATGCGCATCAGCAGATTATCGCGAGTGATGCCCGCATTGTTCACCAGGATGGAAGGCGCGCCGAAGGCTTCGTTGATTTTGACCAGGGCAGCATCGATCGACTCCTGACTGGTTACATTCAGAGCCAGACCGATGCCTTGAATAGCGTTCTCTTTCAGGTAGTTGGTGATCGCTTCTGCGCCACTGTCTGAAGTCGCTGTGCCGATCACTACAGCGCCCTTGTTTCCCAGGTCCAGTGCGATGGCCTTGCCAATACCGCGACTAGCACCTGTCACCAATGCGATTTCATTTTCCAGCATAGCTAGAGATTCCTTGTTGATGTCGTTCCTGAATTACGTTGTCGCTTCCAGCGATTTGGCCAGAGAGGCCTCATCAAATACGGGCAGCGCCGTCATACGTCTATCGATGCGTTTGTTTAAACCTGCCAGGACCTTGCCCGGGCCGCACTCGACGACGCTGGTCACGCCTGCGGCTTTCAGCGCCTGAATGGTCTCAACCCAGCGCACCGGATTATAAAGCTGCTCCACCAGCGCCCGTTTGATGCTATCGGCATCGGCATGAGACTGGACATCGGCGTTGTGAAAAACCGTTGTATTGGGGGCGGAGACTCTGGTTTCGGCCAATACAACAGTCAGTTGCTCTGCGGCGGGTTTCATCAACTGGCAATGCGAAGGCACACTCACAGGCAACATCAGGGCACGTTTGGCTCCCTTCTCTTTGGCCATGTCGGCGGCACGTTCAACCGCCGCTTTGGCACCCGCAATGACCACCTGTCCAGGCGAATTAAAATTAACGGCCTGGACCACACCGAGGTCAGCAGCACTTTTGCAAACAGCCAACACCTCTTCGTCACTGAGTCCCAGGATAGCCGCCATCGCGCCCTCACCCTCTGGCACGGCGGACTGCATCAACTGGCCGCGTTTTTCCACCAGTTTGATCGCATCAGTAAAAGCAAGGGCTTCAGCGCAGACCAGCGCGGTGTATTCACCCAGACTATGGCCTGCCATATGGGACGGCCTGCTGCCACCCGCCGCCTGCCATACTCGCGCCACAGCGACACCAGCAGCCAGCATGGCGGGTTGTGTTTTATCCGTCTGATTCAACGCTTCCAGCGGACCACTCTGGGCCAGTTGCCACACATCGTAGCCCAACACATCGCTCGCTTCGGCGAAGGTCTCCTCTACCTGGGGCCACGCCGCCGCCAGATCAGCCAACATACCGATGGATTGTGAACCTTGACCAGGAAACAGTAGTGCTACAGACATTGATACTCTCTTATGAAAAATACGCTAACTTATTGCTGCTTGCGGCGAACCAGACAACGTCAGAACTTCAGCAGCACAGATCCCCAGGTAAAGCCGCCGCCAAAAGCTTCCAGCAACACCGTGTCGCCCTCTTTTATGCGGCCATCACGTACGGCAACGTTCAATGCCAGGGGCACTGATGCCGCAGAGGTGTTGCCATGCTGATTGACCGTCACCACCACTTTATCCATTGGCATGTCGAGCTTTTTCGCTGTCGCCGAGATAATGCGGATGTTGGCCTGATGGGGCACCAGCCAGTCAATATCGCTCTTGTCCAGATTGTTTGCTCTCAGCGTCTCGTCCACGATGCGCCCCAGCGTTCGAACTGCAACCTTGAATACCTCGTTGCCCTGCATCTCCATAAACGCCTGACCGGCCTGCACCAAGTCGTAGCCCTGGGATATGCCCGCCGGCACATGCAGCAGCTTCTCTTTCTCGCCATCAGCGTGAAGATGGGTGGACAAGATGCCGGGGGTATCACTCGCTTCCAGTACCACCGCGCCGGCACCATCGCCGAACAAGACGCAAGTACCGCGGTCTTTCCAGTTGGTAATGCGCGACAAGGTTTCGGCTCCCACCACCAGCGCACGCTTGGCCGCCCCGCTGCGAATAAACTTATCCGCTACCGTCAAGGCATAAATAAAACCGGAGCAGACGGCCTGAATATCAAATGCCGGCGGACCGCTGATGCCGAGACGTTTTTGCAGTAAACAGGCGGTACTGGGGAAAACTTTATCTGGTGTAGTGGTGGCCACGATAATCAGATCAATATCCAGCGGCCGGCGGCCAGCAGCCTCAATGGCCTGTCGGGCGGCCTTTTCTGCCAGATCACATGTCGTTTCACCTTCCGCAGCTACGTGGCGTTTTTCGATGCCTGTACGCTCTCTGATCCATTGATCAGAGGTCTCCACCATCTTTTCCAGATCCTGATTGGTGAGAATCGTCTCGGGTAGATAGCCACCGGTGCCCGTGATTTTGGAATACTTCAAACTAGCCTGCTTCCCTGTTAATTAGAAAATGCCCTAATTGAGACTTGATGCGTTCAGGCACGGCCTTGTCCACTTCAACAATCGCCTCTTTGATGGCATTGGAGAAAGCATAGACGTCGGCCCCGCCATGGCTTTTAATGACAATACCCTGCAGACCGACAAAGCTGGCGCCATTGTAGCGTCGAGGATCGATTTTATTCTTCAATCCCTTCAAAACGGGTGCCGCAATCAGCGCGGCAAGGCGGGTAAAGAGGCTCTTTTTGAATCCCTCTCGCATGAAGTGAGAGATCATTTTGGCTACACCCTCACTGGTTTTGAGTGAGACGTTCCCAATAAAACCGTCGCAGACCACCACGTCTACCGTGCCTTTATAAATGTCATCACCTTCGACAAAGCCGACGTAGTTCAGGTTGCTGTTGGCCAGCAGCGCAGACGCTTTCTTGACCTGCTCATTGCCCTTCATCTCTTCTTCGCCGATATTGAGCAGGCCAATGGTAGGCGCGGCAATATCATCAACAGACTGCGTCAGCACCGAGCCCATCACGGCGAACTGAAACAGTGCGTCAGCGCTGGAGTCCACATTGGCACCCAGATCCAGCATATGGGTATGACCGTTCATGGTGGGCAGTGTGCTGATAATGGCAGGGCGATCAATGCCCGGCAGGGTTTTCAGAACAAAACGGGCCGTCGCCATCAGGGCACCGGTGTTACCGGCACTGACACAGGCCTGGGCACTGCCCTCTTTCACCAGGTTGATGGCCACGCGCATGGAAGAGTCTTTCTTGGAACGCAGCGCGTGAGACGGCGACTCATCCATTTCAACCCGCTGCGACGCGTGCTGAATCTGCAATCTGGCACCCACATCCGCACCGTGGTCTCGCAGACAACTCACCAGTTCATCGCGATCCCCAACCAGGACCAATTTTAATTCGGGAACTTCTTTCAATACGCTCAGGGCGGCGGGAACAACCACGTTCGGTCCGTGGTCACCGCCCATAGCGTCAAGCGCAATGGTGTGGCTCAAGCTTATTCGCCTTTGCCAGCAGTCACTTTACGACCACGGTAAAAACCATCTGGGCTGACGTGATGACGCAGATGCGTTTCACCACTTTCTGAATCGACGGACAGAGCGGGTGCGCTCAGTGCATCATGTGAACGACGCATTCCGCGCTTTGAAGGACTCTTCTTCGTCTTTTGAACTGCCATGGTGTGTTACTCCTATTAAATAATTAAAATCCAAACAATCTTTGGAAGCCCTCTGCCCGACCTCGCTGCCAGACAGACCTTTTCCGACGCGCTTATTTGTCGCTCGCCTTTTTCAATGTTGCCAGAACAGCAAACGGATTCTCGCGTGGCTCAGCCAGGCTCGCCGGCTCTTCGTTTTCACCAAACCAGGACTGACAGCCTGTGTCTTCATGGGTGGCCACAATCGGCAACGCGAGAATCAGCTCATCCTCAATGAGGCTGACCAAGCTAAGCTTTTCATCCTCAACCATGCAGGGCTCATAGTCTGCCGAGACACGCTCGGCTTGCTGGTCACTCGTAACAAAGGCGATAGCGATTTCCGCTTCAACATCAACATTCATCGACTTTGAACAGCGCTGGCATTCCATCTGAAGTGATGCGCTGGCCTGCCCCCTGGCAAAATAGGTGCGGCCTTCATCAACGCCAAACAGAATCTCAAAACTTGCTTCGCCCTCATTTGAGATCAGATACTGGCCCAGCCGGGCCATCTCCCGGAGCGCCACGACCCCTTTCAGGCACTGTTCCTGACGGGCCAATTTGAACGGAGTGATGTATTCGACTGGTGGCTGCTGAGACATAGGCGCGCAATGATAAATCCTCGCCTAATGGGTGTCAAAAAAATTTCTTATAATTCACTCTGTTACCGCCTCTTCTCTCTTGACTTCGGATAGCGAATTGCGTAGAAAACGGGGAATTAAGGCCAAAGTCACTACCGACAGGCGGCCACGGGGAAATAGGATTTTATTCGGGATGCTTGCTGATCCAATCCATAAAAGATCATAAATTTCAGTATGATAAAAAAAGTACTTATCGCTAACCGGGGCGAAATCGCGGTCCGTATTGTACGGGCATGTGCCGAGATGGGTATTAAGTCGGCGGCCATCTACACCGATGCGGATCGTCACGCGCTGCACGTAAAAAAAGCAGACGAAGCCTACAGCCTGGGGCCAGATAGTGCCGCGGGCTACCTGAATGCCCACCGAATCGTCAATCTGGCCGTCGCTGCGGGTTGTGACGCGCTCCATCCCGGTTACGGTTTTTTATCTGAGAACCCCCAGCTGGCCGAGATCTGCCAACGCCGGGGCATTCGCTTCATCGGTCCCTCAGCCGAGGTGATTCACCGGATGGGCGACAAGGTCCAGGCCCGCGAGGCAATGATTGCGGCAGGCGTGCCCGTCACCCCCGGCAGTGACGGCAATCTCGATTCACTCGACGATGCGCTGCACTGTGCCCGCGAGATTGGCTACCCCATTATGCTCAAAGCCACCTCGGGGGGTGGCGGCCGGGGCATTCGCCGCTGTGAAAACGAGGCCGATCTGCGCAAGAACTACGATCGCGTTATCTCCGAAGCCACCAAGGCGTTTGGCCGGGCTGAGATTTTTCTGGAAAAATGTATCGTCAACCCGAAACATATCGAAGTACAGATCATCGGCGACAGCCACGGCAACGCCATCCACCTGTTTGAGCGCGACTGTTCCATTCAGCGTCGCCACCAGAAGTTGATCGAAATTGCCCCCTCCCCCCAGCTCAATGACGAACAACGGCTCTACATTGGCGAGCTGGCCGTCAAGGCGGCCAAGGCCGTGGGCTACGAAAATGCTGGCACAGTGGAATTTCTGCTCGATGAAAATGACACATTCTATTTCATGGAGATGAACACCCGCTTGCAGGTGGAGCACCCCATCTCAGAGCAGATCACTGGCATCGACCTGGTGCAGGAACAGATTCGTGTCGCCTCGGGCCTGAAACTGCGCTACAAACAGCAAGAGATTCAGCGCCGCGGCTTTGCCATGGAGTTTCGCATCAACGCCGAAGACCCGCAGAACGACTTTCTCCCCAGCTTCGGCCGCATCACCCGTTACTTCGCCCCCGGGGGGCCTGGCGTACGCACCGATGGCGCAATCTACACCGGCTACGAGATTCCCCCTTATTACGATTCGCTCTGTGCCAAGCTCATTGTCTGGGCGCTGACCTGGGACGAATTGATAGATCGCGCCACGCGTGCCCTGAATGACATTGGTGTTTACGGGGTAAAAACCACCATCCCCTACCATCTGGAGATTCTCAAATCTCCCGAATTTCAAAAAGGCGAATTCGATACCAGCTTCGTGGAAAACCACCCCGAACTGGTGAACTACTCTGTACACCGCTCACCGCGGGAGCTGGCTGCCGCTATCGGCGTAGCCATCGCCGCGCACCTGGGCCGATAGTAAAGAGTCGATTAACCGATATCCTCATCCACAGACACAGGGCGTTATTTCCGCTATGGCAAAAGTTCAGATCACCGACACCATCCTGCGCGACGCACACCAATCACTCATCGCCACGCGCATGCGCACCGAAGACATGCTGCCCATCTGCGACAAGCTGGACAAAGTAGGCTACTGGTCGCTGGAAGTCTGGGGCGGGGCGACCTTCGACACCTGCGTACGTTTTTTGAAAGAAGACCCCTGGGAACGGCTGCGCCAACTGCGCCAGGCGCTCCCCAACACGCCACTGCAAATGCTCCTGCGGGGACAGAATCTGCTCGGCTATCGCCACTACTCCGATGATGTGGTCAAAGCGTTTGTAGCGCGTGCAGCAGACAATGGCATCGACGTCTTCCGCATTTTCGATGCCCTCAATGACGTACGCAATCTAAAAACAGCCATTGAAGCAGTCAAAGCAAGCGGCAAACACGCCCAAGGCACCATCAGCTACACCACCAGCCCGGTACACAACACCTCCACCTTTGTAGAGATGGCCAGGCAACTGGAGGCCATGGGCTGCGACAGCATTGCCATCAAGGACATGGCCGGCCTGTTAACCCCCCACGCCACAACCGAACTGGTGGATGCGTTGGCCGAAGCGGTTGATCTGCCGCTCCACCTCCACTCTCACGACACCTCCGGCCTGGCCAGCATGTGCCAACTCAAAGCCATCGAACACGGCTGTCTGCACATCGACACGGCCATCTCCACCTTTGCTGGGGGCACCAGCCATCCGCCCACCGAGAGCATGGTGGCAGCACTGAAAGGGACCGAGTACGACACCGGCCTGGCCCTGCCGCTACTGCAAGAGATTGGCTTCTACTTCTTTGAGGTCAGAAAGAAGTACGCCCGCTTCGAAAGCGACCACACGGGAGTGGACACCCGTGTGCAGATCAACCAGATCCCCGGCGGCATGATCTCCAATCTTGCCAATCAGCTGCGCGACCAGGCCGCACTGGACAAAATGAATGCAGTGCTGGAGGAAGTGCCACGCGTCAGAAAAGATCTCGGTTATCCGCCACTGGTGACACCCACCTCGCAAATCGTCGGCACGCAAGCGGTGCTGAACGTGATGAGCGGGGGGCGCTACAAAAATATTACCAACGAGGTAAAGCTCTACCTTCGGGGCCGTTACGGCAAAGCGCCCGGCAACATCAACGCCACGGTCAGGCAACAGGCCATCGGCAATGAAGAGGTGATCGATTGCCGCCCCGCCGACCTCCTCCCGCCCGAAATGAGCAAACTGCGTAAAGCGATTGGCGCACTGGCCAAAAGCGATGAAGACGTGCTGACTTACGCCATGTTTCCCGATATCGGCAAGACCTTTTTGGAGCAGCGCGAAGCGGGCAGCCTGATCCCCGAACCACTGGAAACACCGCAAAGCAACGAGTGCCGCCAATCCACCCCTGTGGAGTTCAACGTCACCATGCATGGCGAGAACTACCATATCAAAGTGACCGGCACAGGCCACCCGGCAGAGAATCGTCGCCCTTTTTATGTGGCCGTCGATGGCGTGCCGGAAGAGATTATGGTCGAGACCCTGGAAGAGATTGGCATCGAAACAGACGGCTCGGCACCGACCGTTAAGACAAAGGGCAGCAAGCGACCCAAGGCAGATGACCCGGGCGATGTCACTGCCTCCATGCCCGGCACCATCGTTGAAGTGTTGGTTAAGATCGGCGACAAGGTTAAGGCCGGTGACCCGGTGCTGATCACCGAGGCCATGAAGATGGAGACCGAGGTGCAGGCCCCCATTGCCGGCACCATCAAGGCGGTCCATATCAGCAAAGGGGACACAGTAAACCCGGATGAAACCTTGATCGAGATTGAGTAAGTTGAACGATCACCGCACCCCGCCAACCCTTGTCCTGGCCTCATCCTCGCCCTATCGGGCGCAGCTGCTGGCCAAGCTGGGGCTGGCGTTTGAAACGGCATCACCCGACGTGGATGAAACCCCTCTGCCAGATGAGCCCGCCGAGCAGCTGGTGGCCCGCCTGGCCCAGGCCAAGGCCCAGGCCATTGCTCCGCGCTACCCCGAGGCGTTGATCATCGCCTCGGACCAGGTGGCCGTACTGAACAACCAGATTCTGGGCAAACCAGGTAACCATGAAAATGCCCGCCGGCAACTCAACGCGGCCTCAGGGGCCAAGGTCACTTTTCTCACCTCACTGGCACTATTCAACAGCCGCAGCGGCCATGTTCAGCGGGAAGTGGTGCCTTTCAGCGTCTATTTCCGGCCGCTGACGGAGAGCCAGATCGAAAACTATCTCCTGGCGGAGCAGCCCTACCAATGCGCCGGCTCTTTCAAATCGGAAGGGCTGGGCATCAGCCTCTTCGAAAGACTCGAAGGTGATGATCCTAACACCCTGATCGGCTTACCTTTAATCCGGCTCATTCACATGCTGGAAAATGAGAATGTAAACATTATTTAGCACCCCGCCCGGCGACTAAGTTTCCTCCACATAGCGCCGATAGTTCATATTCACCTCACCTCTATGGAATGAGTGGCTGATATGACAGACAAAATGCAGATCCAGGACCTCTCGATTACTATTGTTGAACCCTCCAACACCCAGTGGCGCGTCATCGAACAGCATCTCAACGGGCTGGGCCTATCGAAGGTAGAGCGTTTCAAGGACGGCCACTCCGCCCTTCAGGACATGAAAAACTTTCAACCCGATCTGGCCATCAGCTCCATGCATCTGCCAGACATGACGGGCACCGAATTGGTCCAGCAGTTGCGAGGCAACGCCACACTGGAGGAGATTCCCTTCATGTTGATCTCCAGCGAACATTCCGACTATTTTCTCGAACCCGTCCGCCAGGCCGGCGTCGTCGCCATTTTGCCCAAACCGTTTCGGGCCAACGAGTTGAAAAGCGCGCTCTACTCGACACTGGAATTCATCGAGCCGGACGAATCCGCCATGGCGGAAATCGATATGGAAGATCTACTGGTCCTGGTGGTGGATGACAGCATCACCGCACGCAAACACATCAGCCGCGTCCTCACCAATTTGGGCATCGAACGCATTGTTCAGGCCGTCAATGGGAAAGAGGCTGTGGCACTGATGGGGGAGCAGTTTTTTGACCTCATCGTCACCGACTACAACATGCCGGAAATGGATGGCCAGGAACTGACCCGCTACATACGTGAAACCAGCCAGCAGCGCTCCATTCCCATTTTAATGGTCACCAGCGAAGCCTATAGCAGCCATCTGGCCGGGGTAAAACAGCTAGGCGTCTCCGCTATGTGTGACAAACCCTTTGAGCCCAATGAAGTAAAATCATTGCTGAAAAAAATTCTCACCGCCTGAACAGCGGCCCGTGAAGGAAAAATTCCCCCCGAGCACCTGTGCTGCCCCCCGGATTTAGCATATCAACAGCCCAATCCCACCCATCACTGTAACTGACTATTCAACACCACATAGTTACTCGAGTTATAACAGGTGGCGACGAGTTTTAGCCGTTCTGCATCCATCAGGTATTTCACATGGCCGGGGTTGATGCAGCCTGCGGGTACGGTCTGGTTTGCGCTTCGCAGGACGGTGCCGTTTTGATCGACTACGGTTTCGTAGATGACGCTACTGGTGAAGCCGGCGGCTGCGATGGCGACGTTACCGCGGCCATCTCCGATGAGGTCGATGCCGACTACGCCTGAGGGTGAGGCGGCATCACCCATGGAAACGACTCCTGCTACGCTGCCCTGGGTCTGGTCGCCGGTGCCGGTCCATCGGATGATGCTGATGCCACCGGGATCGGTGGTGCCGTCGTCACGCAGGCCGCCGAAATGACTGGCTGCGCAGATCGGTGGCAGGCAGCGAAGCTGTCTGGTGTTCATCACCTTGTTCTGTTGCAGGCCACCGCCGACCATCCGGGATGCTTTGGTGAGCGGGTTGATGGCATAGAGTTCATTGCGCGACGATTGTGTGCCGGTGGTCAATACCAGTGCGGGGCCGGTGCTGGTGTGCTGGTAGGCCGATACGATCTTGACTTCACCGGGGGCGAATGTCGGGATGATGTCGGTGAGGAAGAATAGCCGGCTGAGCTGGTTGTTTGCCAGTGAGAACAGCATGACATCTCCTGTGTGTGCTATCAGAATTTCATTGGCGCGGTAGCCGCCACCGACGGTCTGGGCATCGTAGGCTGAGCTTTGCAACAAGCCTGCCGAGGTGAATTTACCCTTGGCGACGGTGAACAGTTCTGCTTCACCTGCGTATCCGAATACCCCCGGTACGGCAACACCGACAGCGACTCTGGCTGAGTCGATGGGGGTCGTGGTGCTTGTTGATGCAGCATCTACCGCAAGGACCACGGCCTGATAGTTAGTAGGTTCATGGAAATGCAGCATGTCTACGCCTGCATTGGAGACCAGATCGAAACAGTCCCATTGTTGTGCGGTGGCGACACAGCCCATGAGCGTACTGCCGGGGATAGTGGCAAAACCGGGGGTCGTGTTTGATGAGGGAGTGACAGCGGGTGCTTCTCCCTCGCATGCAGGCGCAAGGCTGCCGGCTTTAAACAATTCGCTACTGAAGGCGAATCGTATCTGTTCGAGGCCGGTGCGACTGATCGGCAGGGGTTTGAGACCAGTGGCGACTGTCTGTGGTACTCCCGTGCTTTCAGGGCAGCGTCTTGCGACCTTGCCATCATCAGCAGGGTTCAACGGGTCGGTATTATCGGTATTGACCTCTTGCCCGTCGTTGACACCGCCGCCATCGGTGTCACTCTTCCTGGGATCAGTTCCGAGTCTGAATTCGTCTATCGCGTTCAGTCCGTCGTTGTCGCCATCTTCCTGGCCATCCGGTATGTTATCCCCATCGGCGTCTCTGTTTTTTGGGTCTGTGTTCAGTTCGTATTCCTGAGCATTGGTCAGGCCATCGCCATCAGAATCGTAATCGCCATCATTGGCATCATTGCCGAAAGTGTTAGGATTATTTGGATCGCTACCAAGTGTGAGTACTTCGTAATCGCTGGGTAGGCCGTCACCGTCAGCGTCACGCGCAGCCTTGCATGCAATTTTTTTGCTGACTCGTAATAGTATCCCACGTGTTACTGGTGAATCCGGTTTTCGACTGTCTTTTAGTGCATCCAGAATCCTGGTCAGTACCGGGTCGTCGGTGGCTGACGGCCCACGTAGAAAATTGAGAGCGCCTATAAACTCTATGGCCGCATGTTCGTCATCGCGTTTACATCGTGAAGACACATTGACTGGGCGTGTTTCGTTTGATGTCCTCGTGAAATCATTGATTCTCTGAAAACCTGGTGCGGGTATGAGTGTTTCAATTGCGGAGTTAAAGACATAGTCTGGGGGGACGATAGATACTTCTGCAAGATTGATATTTGCTTTAATTTCCGTCATGACCACTGCGTAGTTGAAGGACTCGTAAGCGAATGCGCTGTCAGGAATACCTGTTATCAGCATGCCTGCTAATGAGGTATCGTCACGGGCATATGAAACCGCCAGATCAGAAAAATGCGTGAGTTCACCTGTCAATGTCACCTCACCGCTATCAGCATCCACTTCGTAGACCAAGTTCTGTAGTCCGTCCAGTGTGCCGTTGCTGTCCAGTAATACCACGGGTAGATTAACTGCCGGGTTGGCCGGGTCGATGGAGGTTTTGCCCAGGCTGAGTTTCACTTGCACGGGTTGGGCGAACTGGGTGCCGTCCGGGCCGAAGCGATAGGCCGTCCTTACTTCGATGCCGTCGAAATTCGTGCCCAGATCGCTGGCGGCGATCTTTTCTATGCGGACGGGAGTGTCGGCTGCCACTGCGCCAGCGGGGAAGGTAAGCTCCAGCTTCTGGTCGCCACTCTGTGCCTGACCGCCCGCTGCGGCACTGATGTCGGTTTCGGTTACAGTCACGACTGCGCCACCTCCTCCAGCACCACTACTGCCACCACCGCCACCACAGGCAGTCAATAATCCCAGTGTGATGAGTAATGCCCAACGTGATGGTGCCCGTCTGTTGCTGGCTGAGCGATTCATGGCGTGTATCCTCCAAATCCTGTCGATATTTTCTGTCGCCCATTTAGCCCAGAGAAACGGTGGCTGAACAATCCCTGAGTTCAGGGGGGCGTCTGCGTTGGTGGTGCCTTAATTTGTTAGTATGAGGCTATCAAGGACTCCGGGGCTCAGTTCAGGCGCTATGTGGCGATGGTTTATCAGCTCTCTATGCTGTTTGCTCAGCATGTCGCTGCAAGCGGCAGATTCTGTTGGGGTAGCTGCTGTTACGTCGACTAATGCATGGCCTGTGTTTCAGCCACAGACGGTACGTTACTGGATCGGTTCCAGGAGTGAGCACGGTTTTCGACCTGAACTGGCGCAGACCTTCGACGGGTTTCCATTTGGCTGGGATGAGGGTGATTTTTCGGCAGGGGAAGTGTGGTACGAATTCGCGGTGCCAGATTCGGTGATCGCCGATGGCTTAAGCGGTGTAATGATCACACGGGTCTATCTCAATGCGAATGTCTATCTTAATCATGAGCTGATCGGCAGTGGCGGTACCATGCATCAACCGTTGGCGAAAAATGCCCATCGGCCACTCTATTTCACTATTCCGCGCAATGCCTGGCGCACGTCCGGCAATATGATTCAGATCCAGCACAAATCGTATCCTGGCATGGGGTATCTACAGTCGGTGATGCTGGGTGCTGACCCGGTGTTGCAGCCTGACTATCTGCAACGGTATCGCCTGCAACAGACCTTGCCGAAGGTGTTGTTCGTTGTCGAGATATTGATGATGATGCTGGTGTTTGCTATCTGGCTGGTACGTCGTTCGCAACTGGCGTATCTGTGGTTCAGTCTGTCGATGCTGATGCTTGCGCTGTTCACGCTCAATCATTTTTTGATCGATACAGTGATACCGCATCGGTTATGGGCAATGATCAATAATACCGCTATCGACTGGTGGCTGGTGTTTCTGAGCCTTTTTGTTATCGCCCGGCTGAAACTCAAACAGCGTGGTTTTCAGTGGGGGCTGTGGCTATATGCTTCGGTGTCGTTTGGCTATTACAGTACCTTGCCGCTGTATCAGTTGCCGTCAACGATTCTGTTTCACGGCATCGGGTTTCTGATAATGGTGTTTATGACAG
>JALTMR010000073.1 GCA_027001525.1 Gammaproteobacteria bacterium | reverse complement strand
CAGGGGAATACTGCGCTACCCCACACTCATGGGCCGCATGGTGGGGCAGCGCAGTATTCCCCTGGGTAGCGATCTCTATGAGACGGCCAAGGCCAACTACCGCGCCAATCTGCAACAGATTCTGGCACTCAGTCGGGAGGCCGGTGTGCCGGTGCTGCTGAGTGAACTGGTGAGCAATCTGCGCAACCAGCCGCCTTTTGTGCCGCTGGTGGATGAAACAGCCACCTCGGCGGCGGACTACTTTTCCCGGGCGCGTGTGCTTGATCGGGCGGGGCAGTATGACCAGGCCCGCGCTGCCTATACCCAGGCCCGGGCGTTGGACGGCTTGCGGTTTCGGGCCCCGGATGAGTTTAACGGCGTCATCCACTCGGTGGCTGCGGAATTTGCTGTGCCGGTGGTGCCGATGCTGGCCCGTTTCGAGGAGGCGTCACCTCAGGGGCTGATCGGTTCCAGCCTGATGCTGGAGCATCTTCACCCCAACGTGGCGGGTTATTTTCTGATGAGTGAAGCGTTTTTTGAGGCCATGCAGCAGAATGCTTTCGTCTCGCCGGACTGGCCGGAGGAGATACCCCCGGCAGACTATTATCGTCACCGCTGGCCGATCACCGGGCTCGATCGTGCGTTGGGGGAGATTCGTATCATCAACCTCACCGATCACTGGCCCTACCCGGCAAAACAGGCGGGCCAGCGCACTATTGCCACGTTTGAACCCCGTAATGAGGCTGAAGCGCTGGCGTTTCAGCATTTTCGCCAGCAGATCAGCTACGTTGAGGCCCACCTGAAGATGGCGAGCCACCACCTGCAAAAGGGGGAGAGGCCCCGGGCTGTGCGTGAGTACATGGCGTTGCTCGGCGCCTCGCCCGATAACATTAACCACTACTTGCTGGTGGTGAGTAAATTGCTGGCACTGGGGGCTTTTGATCAGGCCCGGTCGCTGTTGCTGCAATCACTTCAAATCAAGGAGACCGGCTACGCCAACAAGTGGATCGGGCAGATCTATTTGATGCAGCAACGGCCTCACCAGGCGCAGCCATTTCTGCTTCGGGCCTATTTGTTGCAGCCCGACGATGCACAGTTGCTCTACAGTCTGGGGGCGAGCCACGCCCTGACGGGTGCGCTGGAGGCCGCAACGGAAACGCTTAACCAGTTGCGCCGGCTTGAGGAAAATTCACCGCGAGCGGCGGAGCTGGCGCGGTTGATATCACAAGCAGAACCAGACAGCGACGGCTATCTGCCTCCCATCCCACCGCCACCACCGCCCATGCCGCCCATACCACCCCTTACGAAGTTGCACTGAAGATCGGGGTTTTGCTCGGGAATACAGTAACTAAGCCAGTCGATAGCGTAGATATCAAAGCCGCCATCTTCGTAGGTATAGGTGCCGTAGGCTCCGCCATGGGGCGTGCCCGCGGGGTTGTCGGCGGTGTATATGTAGCGCCCGGCATTAATGTAGGCACCGGGGGTGTTGGCGGCATCGAAGCTGCCCATGGGAACGCCTTCGATGGTGGTGTCGTTGATGAAGCTGGCGGGATCGCTGTAGGCACCGTGGCCGCCATTGCGCATGTCCAGATCGAACGTCGACGTGAAGGTGCCATCTTTGATGACCTGGGTGATGCGGGGCTTGTTCGCCTCGGTATCTTTGAGAAATTCCTGCGTCATCTGGGCATCGTTATTGATCTGGCGGATGTAGACGCGGTTGGGGTTGCCTGTGCCGTTGCCAACTAGATCGACTCCTGCCAGGGGCAACCAGGCACTGGCGAGACGGTCACTGACATCACCGTAGCTGGAGGAGTAGGGCGCGGGGCCAAGTCCGCCGCCCATACCGCCCATGCCGCCACCGCACCACCAGCAGCCATCGCCAATGCGCATATAGAACTCCAGAGCAAAGTCGTCCTGGGCCGGGTCACCCAGGATAACGTGGTAGTAGTTGGTGCCGTTGTCGTTGATCAGTTCCTGTACGAAGTAGTCGCTGCCGCAGCCGGGGCCAAACATTCCCATGCCACCGCCGCCCATACCGCCCATGCCACCGCCGCCGCCTGCGTTGCAGCTCCAGTTGGCCCAGGAGGGGACGACGTTCGGGTTGGTTTGGAAGTTGAGAACAAATTCGGCGTGGGCCGTTGTCAAGGAGAAATACAGTATTGCCGTGATCGCAAACTGTGTGATGGGGTGTCCCTTCGTGTGGGTCGACATGGCGGTTACCTTCTGCCAGCTGTGAAAAATGGTGAGCCACTTGGCGAATTCACGCAGCTGAATCCTGCTCTTTATTTGTTATACGTTAAACATTTTATCCTTGGAGTTTATCTAAGTCTAATGTTCGGCGGGAAAAGGGTGTGTGAATGGCGGATTGTCCGATAGACGGCTATAAAGAGGATTAAATACCAAGTTCAACAAGTGGTTATATTGTTTTTATGGATTTAGTCTGAAAGTTATAAATAATGAATCAGGGATGAGGGAAACGCTATAAGGGGTTTTTCATACCTGCGGAATGTTAGACAAAATGTACGGTTTTGGCCGGGTGCATCGCTACTTTGTGAGTAGGGGTGGAGGCGTGAATAGCATTATTCCTGGAGAGAAGATGGAGGGATAAAAGCGGGCTTCCTGAGTCTTGCCCAGGAAGCCCGTATGTGGTCTATCTCGCTGCTGCTGTTGCCTTCTTAACGCGCTCTGCATAGTCGGGATCTGCTGCGGCCAGTTGCGCCAACATGCGCTCCTGGGCACTGGCGCTGGCGTGGGCCAGCGCTCCGCCGATGTTACCGGCCAGCTGGTTTTTCTGATCCTCTGACATCAGGCGGTAGAGCGCCCCCGCCTGGCTGAAGTTGTCATCCTCCTGGGTGTCGTAAGGTTTAATCCAGGCCTCACCCTCGATGGGCATGGGCGGCTCTGCGGCATCAGCCACGGGGGCCGGGGCACCATCGTTAACGCGGTCGTTAGGGTAGAAGTTGACGCTGCTGCCCTGGTTGTTGTCATCACCGAATGCGGGGGGCATGCCGGCCATGGCGCCGTCACGCTGGTAGTGATGGAAGGGGCAGCGGGGGGAGTTCACCGGCAGTTGATTGGCGTTGGCCCCGACGCGGTAGCGCTGGGCGTCAGGGTAGGCCATAAGGCGTGCCTGCAACATTTTGTCCGGCGAGGCACCGAGGCCGGGGACCAGATTGCCGGGGCTGAAGGCCGCCTGTTCGGTTTCGGCGAAGTAGTTGTCGACGTTGCGGTTCAGCTCCAACTGACCGATGTCGATGAGGGGAAAATCGGCATGGGGCCATATTTTGGTGAGATCGAAGGGGTTAATGTGGTAATCGCGCGCCTCGGCCTCGGTCATGATCTGCACGTTGACTGTCCAGCTGGGAAAGTCGCCCTGGTTGATTGCATCCACCAGATCCTGTTGTGCGCCAAAGGGGGACCGGCTTGCCGCTTCTTCATTAGTTACATTTTTAATGCCCTGGTTGGTCTTGAAGTGCCACTTGACCCAGACACGTTCGCCCTTGTCGTTCCACATGCTCAGGGTGTGGGAGCTGAAGCCATGCATGTGGCGGTAGGAGTAGGGGATGCCTCGGTCCGACATCAGAATGGTCATCTGGTGCAGCGATTGGGGGGTGTTGGCCCAGAACTCAAACATGGCTGCCGGATCGGGCAGGTTGGTGGCCGGGTTTTTCTTTTGCGAATGGACAAAGTCGGGGAATTTGATGGGATCGCGCAGAAAAAAGACGGGGGTGTTGTTGCCCACCATGTCCCAGTTCCCCTCCTCGGTGTAGAATTTGACGGCAAAGCCTCGCGGATCACGGGCGTAGTCGCTGGAGTCCTGGCCGCCCCCAACGGTGGAAAAACGCACGAATACCTCGGTTTTCTTACCCTCATTCTGGAGGAATTTGGCGAGGGTATGGCGGGACATATCCCTGGTTAACGTAAAGGTGCCATAGGCGCCGGTGCCGCGAGCGTGGACTACGCGCTCGGGGATGCGTTCGCGATTGAAGTGGGCCAGTTTCTCAAACATGCGAAAGTTATCGAAGGTCAGCGAGCCGCGCTCGCCTGCGCTGATGCTGGTCTGGTCGTTGGCTACGGGGGCGCCGTTGGTGGTGGTTAAAGGGCATTTCGGGGTATGGCTCATGGTGGAACTCCTGTTCGTAAATGGTGTGAGGTGACGGAGAAACTATAGTGTTGTTCTATAGATTCTTCCAATTAATTAAATTATTTATATTGATTGGTAATTTAGATTTAAAAGGGTGCTCCTTTCCCCTCTATATAAAGGCGTTGAGTGAGCTATATCGTCTTGCGGGTGGATTACCTGATGGTTTTTTCACGCGGCGTAGAAATGTTTGGTTATTCCGGCGGGGAGGGGTTGTTCGATGACAGCTCTCAGTGAGCCGGTTTTCAAAATAGATTTTATAAATCGATTTTCTCAATAAGATAGATAGAAATTTACCCATTAAAAACATCCTGGTAGCGGTTGACCTGGACTTAGACAGGTTCTAAGATCAGTTCCAACACAACAACTTCATATCCACCGAAAAATAGAACCAGGAGTTTGACAATGAAAAACTACACACACACTTTATTGGGCGGCAGCGTGGCTGCCATGTTGATGGTAAGCAGCGCTTCCGCGTTTGAGGCGTTGCCGAATGAGGTACCCGTACCGGCAGACAACCCCATCACTGCCGAGAAGGTGGCACTGGGCAAGCAGCTCTATTTTGATCCGCGTTTATCGATTGATGGCACCGTCTCCTGTAACTCCTGCCACAACGTGATGTCCAGCGGGACAGATAATCGCGCCACCTCCGTCGGGGTGAACGGTCAACGCGGTGGTCGCAGTGCGCCAACGGTCTGGAATGCGGCGTTTTTGACCGCTCAGTTTTGGGATGGCCGGGCAGCGACGCTGGAAGATCAGTCCAAGGGGCCACCGTTGAACCCCATCGAGATGGGTATGCCCAGTGCCGAGGCCGTGGTGGAGCGTTTGAACGCCATCCCGGGGTATGTGGAGCAGTTTAACGCGGTGTTCGGTGGCAAGGACGCGGTGAGTTATGACAACATGGCCAAGGCCATTGCGACATTCGAACGCACGCTGATTACGCGTAACAGCCCCTTTGATCGCTACGTACAGGGCGATGAGAAGGCACTGTCTGCCCAGGCCAAACGCGGTATGAAAGCCTTTGAGAAGGCGAGTTGTAACGCCTGTCACAGTGGTGCGAATTTCGCCGGCCCCACCTCGTTGCCGATGGGTGAAGGTTTCTACCAGAAGTTCCCCATGATCCCCGGCACCAAGTACGACGTGCAGTACAAGTTGTCTGAAGACAAGGGCCGCTTTGAGGCGACTCATGACGAGGCGGACAAGCACATGTGGCGTGTTCCCTCGCTGCGCAACGTGGCATTGACTGCGCCTTACTTCCACAACGGTGCTGTTGAGACCCTGGATGAGGCGGTGCGTGTGATGGCTAAAACTCAGCTGAATATCGAGATGAGTGACCAGGACGTGGCCGATATTGTCGCTTTCCTTGAGAGCCTCACCGGCGAGTTCCCAGTGATCACCATGCCCCGTTTGCCCGACACCGTTGGCAGCAGCCTGGTCGGTGCACAGAAATAACGCTCACCGGCTGCCTCACTCCGAGGCGGTGAAAGTCAGTAACAACCTGTTTCCTTCCAACCGCTTGGGGTGCTTCGGCACCCCTTTTTTCGTTTTCCCCCGGGCTACTTTTCTGTGACTGTTTTTGTCATCAGCGCTGTCAGGGACTCACCCAGCAGGGCCAGGTCGTGCTTGCGGTGGTAGGTTGAACGCCAGGCCAGGCCGATCTCACGGTGTGGGCCGGCTTCCGCCAACGGTCTCAGGCTGATGCCTTGATGTTGGGCCAGGCTTGTGTCGACCGCCATGTCGGGCAAAAAGGTGATGCCCTGACCTCCGGCCACCATCTCGATCAGGGTGTAGAGGCTGGTGCCCTGGAATGCCGTGTGAATCTGTCGCCCCTCGCGCTGGCAGGCGGAGAGGGTGTGGTCTCTGAAGCAGTGCCCCTCCTCAAGTAATAACAACTCGTCCAGCGGCAGTTGAGCGGCAGCCAGTGGCCCGCCTTCACTCAGCGGATGGGTGCTGGGCAGAGCGACCCAGAAATCTTCGCTCCAAAGTGATTGGTATTCCAGTTTGCCCAGCTCGTAGGGAAGGGCCAGCACAGCGACATCGATCTCGGCGCTGATCAGACGTTCCAGCAGCCGGGCTGTCTGGTCCTCGACCAGATAGAGCTGCAACTTTGGAAAGTGCTGACGCAGAAGGGGCATTACCCTGGGCAGAAGAAAAGGGCCGATGGTGGGGATGACCCCCAGCTTCAACGGTCCGGTCAGAGGTTCTTTGTCGCTTTGGGCTGCCTCAACCAGGCTAGCGGACAGGTCGAGAATGTGCCGCGCCCTGTCGGCCAGCTCCAGTCCCAGGGGGGTGGGATTAACCCGGCGCTTGGTGCGCTCCAGCAGTTTGGCGCCCAGCAGATTCTCCAGTTCCTGAATGCCGGTGCTGAGGGTGGACTGGGTAACAAAACAGCGCGCTGCCGCCTGGCCAAAGTGACGCAGCTCCACCACGGCGAGCAGGTATTGAAGTTGGCGAATTGAGGGGAGATGCATAGGTGCTTGCCCTGCTGGTCAGTGGGAGGAATGTTTGGTTAAATTTTATTAAATATCAACACGTAATCGTATAGAGGTAGATAATAACGCAGCTTTAGCGGGGCGCGACCGGCATTACCCCAAAGTGTCGCCAAAAATAACCGTTTAAGGGGTGTGGCTTGCTTGCGTCAATTCAGTGAGTTGAGCTAGTATCTGCCACCATAATCATTATAAAGAGTAAGTACCTGCATTCAGGTACGTTGGTGAGGCATCAGAAGACGGGCGCTTTGCTATTTCGAACCAAGGGGATGGTATAACAAAACGCTTTATTGTCGCGGACACGCTCCATTTGGCATGTTTTGTTATGACGAGGAAGTCATTGCTGGTAGTGGACGTTTCATGGTGGCAAGGATTGCTCGGTACTATACCAACAAGAGAGAGGGCGGGTTCTGCTTTGAGAGCGGCTCGTACCACTTCATGGGCTGTGGGCTATTTGGCTTTGAACATACGAACATAAACTATCATCCTGAGGAGAATGTTGTGATGAGAAACAAGAGAAACCAAAAGGGTTTTACCCTGATTGAATTAATGATTGTGGTTGCGATCATCGGCATTCTGGCTGCCGTGGCCATTCCGCAATATCAGCTCTACACCGTACGGACCAAGGCGTCTACTGATCCATTGGCTGCGCTTCGCCCCATCCAGTTTGCGATTAGTGAATATGCGGCGGTTAACCGGGCATTGCCAGGGGGATATGCCGATCTTCCTGAATACACCGATGCTGCTTCTGCACCGGCAGAGACCTGCCTGGGTATTGTTGAGCAAATTACGGTAGGTGCTGCGGTTGCCAACGTGATTCCTCTGACGTTGACATTCATGACAGATGGCAACAATCAGGACGCCAATTGTGGTGGTTTAGCTGTCGATGTGCCTGCGCCTTTGTCTGGACGTACTCTTGTGGTTAACGGCACGCTGAACCCCGGTGGTGCGATGACCTGGGCGGTCGATGCGGCAACCAGCACACTTGAAGACAAGTATCAGCCCCGAATCGGTGGCTAGTTATTTGGTCGTCTGACCTGTTAAAAACCCCGATATTCGGGGTTTTCTTGTTTGAGCAGCCATCACGTCTGTTTTTTCTACTTCTACCTCTCTATCCCTACCCCCCATGCTC
>JALTMR010000072.1 GCA_027001525.1 Gammaproteobacteria bacterium | reverse complement strand
CACGAGGATAACCGGTATTTTCTTCTGTTCTGTGCTCACGCATACACCTCGGCGTGTTTCAGCGCTGTTCCCTGCTTATCTTTTTCAGACAATTCCGGTTGCCCGGAAGCGTGCCAATCAATATTGAGTTCGGGATCATTCCAGGCGATACAGCGCTCATGTTCTGGCGCATAGTAATCGGTGGTTTTATAAAGAAATTCGGCGGTGTCGCTCAGCACGATAAAACCATGAGCAAAGCCAGGCGGTACCCAAAGTTGTTTTTTATTGTCCTCGGAGAGCCGTTCACCCACCCACTCGCCAAAGGTTGGGGAGTTCTTTCTAATGTCTACCGCTACGTCAAAAACTTCGCCGGAAACGACTCGCACCAGCTTTCCCTGCGCTTGTTGGATTTGGTAGTGCAACCCTCGCAGTACGTTCTTTTTAGATTTTGAGTGGTTGTCTTGGACGAATTCGTAATTTCCACCTATTGCATCGTTAAACTGCTGTAGGTTGAAACTCTCGAAGAAGAAGCCACGATCATCACCAAATACTTTTGGCTCGATGATAACCACATCTTGAATACGGGTTGGTGTAAACCTCACAAACACTTCTCCTGTTTCAACAGGCGAAGCAGGTATTGCCCGTAACCATTTTTCTTTAAAGGCTGGGCTAGCGTTTCTAGCTGCCCACTATCGATATACCTCATTCGCCATGCAATTTCCTCGGGGCACGCGATTTTTAGCCCTTGACGCCTTTCGAGTACTTCAACGAATTGAGATGCTTCCAAGAGTGAGTAGTGCGTACCTGTATCGAGCCATGCAAAGCCCCTTCCCAAGCGGGCCACATTAAGCTGACCCATGTCCAGATAACGTTTGTTGATATCGGTAATTTCCAGCTCGCCTCTTGATGAAGGTCTCACCTCTGCAGCGATATCGACCACTTGATTATCATAAAAATAGAGCCCGGTAACAGCAAAATTAGATTTAGGATTGACCGGTTTTTCTGTAAGGCTCACTGCGCGGTTTTCACAGTCAAAGTCAATCACACCATATCGCTCAGGGTCATTAACTTGATAAGCAAAGACCGTTGCACCTTTTTCTTGATCGTATGATTTTTTCAGCATTGAGGAAAAATCATGCCCGTAGAAAATATTGTCACCGAGCACCAAAGTGCATGAATCATTACCTATAAAATCTTTACCAATGAGAAATGCCTGGGCTAGACCGTCTGGCGTAGGCTGAACGGCGTACTGAATATTAATCCCCCATTGACTGCCATCTTTTAGTAGAGATTCAAACCGGGGAGTGTCTTCCGGCGTTGATATAACCAGGATATCCCGAATACCTGCATACATAAGCGTCGATAAAGGATAGTAGATCATCGGCTTATCGTAGATAGGCAAGAGCTGCTTTGATACGGCTTGCGTGACAGGGTATAAACGTGTACCAGAGCCACCAGCAAGAATAATTCCTTTACGTGCCATTATCTTGCTCCGTAGTTTTCTTCTACCCAGTTCTGGTAGCTTCCGCTGATGACGTTCTCTACCCACGCTTGATTATTGAGATACCAATCGACCGTTTTTCTAATACCGGACTCAAATGTCTCTGCAGGCTGCCAGTGAAGTTCTGATTTCATTTTTGTTGGATCTATCGCATAACGCCGATCGTGGCCTGGACGGTCTTTTACAAAAGTAATGAGGCTATTATGCGGTTTATGAGGAGAGGCCGGAGCCATTTCATCCAATATGGTGCAGACGGTGTTCACGATATCAACGTTCGTTTTTTCGTAATTACCGCCTATGTTATAAACGCCGCCAACCCTACCTTTCGATAGCACAGTTCGAATGGCTGAACAGTGGTCACCAACATACAGCCAATCACGAATGTTCTGACCGTCGCCGTAGATGGGCAGATCCTTGCCGGCCAAGGCGTTCATGATCAGCAACGGAATCAGCTTTTCCGGAAATTGGTATGGACCGTAATTATTGGAACAGTTA
Organism: Gammaproteobacteria bacterium; assembly: GCA_027001525.1. Lineage (GTDB taxonomy): Bacteria > Pseudomonadota > Gammaproteobacteria > Tenderiales > Tenderiaceae > JALTMR01. The sequence continues at coordinate 5,771 of JALTMR010000072.1, read as the reverse complement.
GTGGTCAACGTGGGCAGACCATAGGTGTGATGATAAGCGCGAACCAAATGATCCGATGATGCCTTAGATGCTGAATAAGGACTGTTGGGCGCGTATTGGTTTTTTTCAGTAAACGCGGGGTCGTCGAGTTCCAGTGAGCCGTACACTTCATCCGTTGAGACGTGCAGAAAACGAAACGCTGCCTTATCGTTCGCTGGCAGTTCTTCCCAATAGTGACGGACCGCCTCTAGCAGATGAAACGTCCCCATAACATTGGTTTTGAGAAATGCTTCGGGGCTATGTATAGACCGATCCACATGACTCTCGGCGGCAAAGTTAACGATGGCACCGGGGCGATGTTCCTTCAGTAGATTTTCAACAACACCTTGGTCAGCTATGTCTGCCTTAACGAAGATGTGTCTGGGGTCACTCTGAAGACTCGTTAAATTTTCCAAATTCCCTGCATAGGTCAGCGCGTCTAGGTTAATTACCTTGGTATCTTGATTAATCGAGAGCCAATCAAGTACAAAATTGGCACCAATAAAGCCTGCCCCACCCGTTACTACAATCGTGCCCACCCATCACTCCCTGTGTATCTATGTTACATCGTCATCCAGCCCGCTAGACTGGTCAGATTAACTACTTCAAATAGTTAGACCTAGGGTAGCTTCAATACCCTAAAACTGCCACAAGCTGAATCCACTTCCCTTATTTTTCGCTGTAAGTAATTGTAATGGATACAACCAGTTAAAAACATAAGAAAGAAGACATCCGCCCAGCGGCATTATGAGCCGCCCCCATGCGTATAGCATATACAATATCACCGAACACAGCTACTTAGCCTTTTCAAACAAGGCAATAGACTCAACATGCGTAGTATGGGGAAACATATCCATCACACCCGCCTTTTTGAGCTTATAACCTTCATTTACGAGTACTTCAGCATCCCGGGCCAAGGTGGCGGGATTGCAGGAAACGTAAACAATCTTGGAGGCACCAAACTTCGGCAAGTATTTAACGATGTCGAATGCCCCACTGCGCGGGGGGTCCAGTAAGATTTTGTCGAAACCACTACCAAACCAGGGCTGCTCATGGGGTTCTTTGCTTAAGTCTGCACCGTAGAATTCCACATTCGTCAAGCCATTATGGTTTGCATTTTCGCGGCCACGCTCAACCAACTGATCTTCCCCCTCTACGCCGACAACATGCTCTGATTTTCTGGCTAATGGCAAGGTAAAATTTCCTAGACCACAGAATAGATCCAGCACGCGCTCTTGGGGCTGCGGATCGAGCCACTCGATCGCCCTGGAAATCATCTTCTGATTGATGCTGCTGTTGACTTGGGTAAAGTCGCTCGGCTTGAATAGCATTTCCAAATCGTATTCGGGCAGCCGGTAACTCAGGGTAGATTCCTCCGGCCAAAGCAAATGAATGCTGTCTGGCCCTTTGGGCTGGAGGTATATGTGAATACCGTTCGCTTTGCCGAAGTCCGCCAACTGGCCCAAGTCAGCGCTACTCAGGGGCTCAAGGTGACGAAAGACCAGCGCCACAACATCGTCACCCATAGCCACTTCGATCTGTGGTAACCGACTGTATATGCTCAGGCCAGCGATCAACTCACGCAACGCTGTAATTTTCTGCCCAACGGCGGGATGCAGCACATCACACTGGTTTAGATCAGCAAGGAAGCCGGATCGTTTCTCGCGAAAACCCACCAGGACGGACTCTTTCTTGGCGACAAATTTGGCTCCCATACGCGCCTTGCGCCGATAGCCCCATAGGTCTCCGGTCAATGGCTCCACGATCTCTTTGGGAACGATGCCTCCACCAATATGCTTAAAATGGTCCAGCATAATCTGTTGCTTGGCCAGTATCTGCTTTGCGGGGTGCATGTGCTGAAGGCTGCAACCTCCACACACCCCAAAATGGGGGCAACGGGGTTCAACCCGGTCAGGCGATGCCTCTAGCACCTCAACAGCCACGCCTTCATCGTAACGTTTTTGCTGAGCAACGTACTTGAACATGACCTCCTCGCCAGGCAAGGCACCTTCGATAAAGACCGTTTTACCCTCGAGACGGGCAACGCCCCGGCCTTCATGGCTCAGTGATTCTATATGGGCTCTTTCCGGTGCTTCCGGCAACTGCTTTTTACGCTTACGACGACGCAACATGGGTTCTCTTTACAAAAAAAGTAGAGTAATTCGAATACAACTACTGAGGATAGACGCCAGTGGAAAGGTAGCGGTCACCGCGATCACAAATGATGACCACAATCACCGCATTTTCCACCTCATCAGCAAGGCGCAATGCTGCGCTGACCGCACCCCCGGACGAGATGCCTGCAAAAATACCCTCCCGGACTGCGAGCGCTCTGGCTGTCTCTTCGGCGGCAGATTGTGACACGTCGATAATGCGATCAACACGATCAGGTTCGTATATTTTGGGCATGTACTCCTGGGGCCAGCGACGAATACCGGGAATACTCGCGCCATCGGCAGGCTGAACACCTACGATCTCGATATTTGCGTTCTGCTCTTTCAGGTAGCGAGAGGTCCCCATGATTGTTCCCGTCGTGCCCATCGCACTGACAAAGTGGGTGATTGTCCCTCGCGTATCACGCCATATCTCCGGGCCGGTGCCTTCATAGTGGGCACAAGGATTATCCGGGTTGGCAAATTGATTCAACACTTTGCCTTCGCCTCGTGACTCCATTTCAGCGGCGAGATCGATGGCGGCCTCCATGCTTCCCTCTTTCGGGGTCAGCACAATTTCGGCGCCATAAGCTTTCATCAAAGCCCGCCGTTCCATGCTCATATTTTCTGGCATGATCAATACCATTCGATAACCCTTGATCGCTGCCGCCATTGCCAGCGCGATGCCGGTGTTACCGCTAGTGGCCTCAATCAGCGTATCACCGGGTGAGATATCCCCCCGTGTTTCAGCATGGTTAATCATGCTGAGTGCGGGCCTGTCTTTCACAGACCCCGCGGGGTTATTGCCTTCGAGCTTAACGAGAATGTGGTTCGAACTGTTTGTCGACAATCGCTGCAGACGGACCAGCGGCGTATGACCAACAAAGTCTTCTAGTGTAGGAAAATTCATGGAGGGGATTCTACCTCATCCGGGCCGCTAAACGCACCACAGATGAGCGAGATGCACAGAAGGGCCCTGTGCATCAAGCGGCGACTACCCCAAATCGGTTTCACACACAAACGATTTAAGATAGGCTCGAAACTGATCGCCTAACTGCTCATGCTCCAGCGCGTACTCTACGGTGGCTTGCAAATAGCCCAGTTTATCACCACAGTCATAGCGCTTGCCCTGAAATTCATAGGCCAGAACCTGATCTTGATTGAGCAGCTGGGCAATAGCATCGGTCAGCTGGATCTCATTACCTGCCCCCCGGCCCGTCTGCTCCAGCAAGCCAAAAATCTCCGGCATCAGAATGTAACGACCAACCACAGCCAAGTTGGACGGGGCCACATCCGGCTTTGGCTTTTCAACGATATTTTCAACGCGCTCCGTACGACCACTTAGCGCTTCTGATTTAACAATACCGTACTTATCCGTAGCAGAAGGATCAACTCGCTCGACCCCTAATACGCTACATTGGTGCTGAGCAAAAACCTGAGTCATCTGGGTCAGACAGGTGCGCCCGCCCCCATTAATCAAATCATCGGCCAGAATCACCGCAAACGGTTCGTTCCCCACCACGGGTTTGGCACACAACACCGCATGCCCCAACCCCAATGCATCAGCCTGGCGTACGTAGACACAAGAAATACCCTTGGGCACCACACCACGCACAATATCAAGCAACGACTCCTTACCGCGCTTCTCCAACTCACTTTCCAGTTCATAATTCTTGTCAAAGTGATCTTCGATCGCTCGCTTACTGCTGCTGGTGACAAATATCAGCTCTTCAATACCCGCAGCAATGGCCTCTTCAGCCGCATACTGAATAAGTGGCTTATCCACCACAGGCAACATCTCTTTAGGGTTGGCTTTCGTTGCTGGCAGGAAGCGGGTTCCCATGCCCGCTACAGGAAATACAGCTTTTCTTACTTTCATTGGTTTGCAGTCGCTCTCTCAAAAGGAATTATTTTATTGTTATTGTCGATGCCACACGCCCCCATCTCAGGCACCAACTGCCTGAGTAACACTGGCAGTGCATCGTTATCATATATATCACAGGCTTCGGCCATTTCGACGACAACAGGCTCAACTAATTCACGATCTACGGCCCGGCTTTGTGCCAGAAATATCTTTTCATGCGCCGTACCAATTAAATTTTCCTGGTCATGAAACAACTCTTCATAGAGCTTTTCACCTGGACGGAGCCCGGTGTAACTGATGTGAACATCCCGGCCTGGGGTCTTACCGGACAACTTAATCATTTGCTCCGCCAAATAGCGGATTTTTATGGGCTCCCCCATATCCAACACAAAAATCTCGCCGCCACCACCCAATGAGGCAGCCTGTAATATGAGCTGAGAAGCCTCCGGAATCGTCATAAAGTAACGAGTGATATCAGGATGCGTCACGGTAACCGGGCCACCCTGTTCAATTTGCCGCTGAAACAGGGGCACCACACTCCCGGCAGAACCCAAAACATTGCCAAAACGTACAGTAATGTAATTCGTCCTGGAACAGCGATCCATGGCCTGACAAAAAATTTCGGCCGTCCTCTTGGTAGCTCCCATGATATTTGCGGGATTCACCGCCTTGTCCGTCGACACCATTACAAAAGTGCCACAATCGTATTTATCTGCAGCTAAAGCCAAGGTGCGGGTACCTAAGACATTATTCCTGACAGCCTCTCTAGGCTGATGTTCCAACATGGGAACGTGCTTGTAGGCAGCTGCATGAAAGATAGCATCGGGACGATTCCTCTCCATCACTCGATTAACGGCCACCGCATCACACACATCCACCAAACAAGGCACGATGGTGAGGCTAGGAAAATTGTCCGTCAATTCCATCTCTATTTCATACAGCTGATACTCGGACTGCTCAACAATAACCAGCCGGGACGGACCGAACCGGGCAATTTGCCGGCATAACTCCGAGCCGATGGAGCCGCCACCACCGCTGACCAATGCCACCTTACCAGCCAGCCTTTCGCTAATTTTTTGCCAATCCAGGGATACAGGATCCCGTCCCAACAAATCGTCGATGGCGACCTCCCGCAACTCGTTGATTGCGGAGCGTCCCGTCACAAGATCATCAATGTGAGGCAGCGTACGAAAAGCAACCCCTGTCTCTTCGATTTTTTCGACAACACCACGCAATTGAGATGTACTCGCAGAAGGCATGGCAATGATCACCAAATTCACATCGCGCTCTTCAATAATGTCGTGCAGCTCTGCCATGGAGCCGAGAACAGGCAACCCTTGAACCTTGGCCCCTTTCAGCCGCGGATTATCATCCACCAATCCAACCGGACAATAGTCCTTGTCTCGATACATCTCGCGTACGAGCATCTCACCGGCACGACCCGCCCCCAGCACAAGTACACGCTTGGCATCAGGACTGACCGCCAAATTGAGGCGATAATCCTTCCACACTCTGAACAGCAGCCTCGGCCCACTCAAAGCCATCACAAGAAACAGGGGGTATAACAGCAGACTCGTTCGAGGCACACCTTCCAGTCTGCTCATGAGGAAAAGCGACAAGGCTATGGCCAGCATGCCAAAAACAGACGCCCGAATAATATTCCAAAGATCAGGAAGACTGGCGAATCGCCACACCCCTCGATAGAGGCCGAATTTCCACATCAAAAGGCCCTGGAC
>JALTMR010000071.1 GCA_027001525.1 Gammaproteobacteria bacterium | reverse complement strand
CCTCGGAGAGCTTTTCGTACTGTGCACTGCCCTTCTGTTTTTTACGTACCTTGAAAAAGAGCTGATCCTGGGGAATCTCCAACACGGTGGGAATCACCGCCAAAGCTTCGCGTAACCGCTTTCTCGCTTTGCGCTCATCCACACTTTTCGGAGCCTGATACTCCTGCACATGCGCCCATCGCTTGTCACCGTCATAGATATCCACCGCCAGGGCATATTCAGGCAGGTCGGCATCGTAAAGACGGTAGCAATGCACCGCTTCGCGGCGTGCCCATTTACTCAACTCTTTCAGGTTTTTGCGCAGCCGATTCGCCAACATCTCAGCACCGGAACCGAGATCTTCAGCCCTGGCGGGGCGAGGCACACCGGGCTTGCCTTCAATGAAGAAGGCCTGCTCCAGCTCAAAGCGCAGCAATTTACACTCCAGCGCGCCGTTGTAAAACGCGTGGAGCCGACGGGCCCGAATACCCATCTGTTTGGAGAGGTCAGGGTTGCCGGTAAATACCACCGCCTGCCACCCCTCAAAATGGTGTTTCAGGCGGCTGCCGAGCAGCGCATAGAGCCCTCCCAGGGCTTCGAGTTCGCCCAGACGTTCGCCGTAGGGCGGATTCACCGCAACCAGGCCACGGCCACACGCCTCGGGGGCGGTTAACTCGGCCACATCCTGGCGTTTGATCCGGATATACGCCTCCAGCCCCGCCGCACTCACATTCTCCTGCGCGGCGCGGATATTTTTGGCATCCAGGTCATAGCCGAAGACGGGCGGCATACTTGCCAATCCCTGCTCCCGGCGCTGCTGCGCCTCCTCCCGCAGTGAGGCCCACAGCTCCGCCTGGTGCTGTTTCCAGCCGGTAAAACCAAACTGCTGGCGCAACAGACCGGGCGCAATATCGGCCGCGATCAACGCCGCTTCGATGGGAAACGTCGCCGAACCACACATGGGATCAACAAAACAACCGCCCTCGGCAGCCACGTCGGGCCAGCCGCTACGCAACAACAGCGCAGCAGCCAGATTCTCTTTCAGCGGTGCCGTAACCGACTGCACGCGATAACCACGTTTGTGCAGGCTGTCACCAGACAGGTCGATGCTGACGGTGGCCTCATCCCGCAGCAGATGCACGTTAATCCGCACATCCGGACACTCCACATCCACCGAGGGCCGTTCGCCACAACGGTCACGAAACTGATCGACAACCGCATCTTTGACCTTGCGGGCACCGTAGGCGCTGTGGCTGATGGCGGAGCTGCGGGTGGTGAAATCCACCGCCAGGGTACGTTCGGTGTCGAGATGCTCACGCCAGTCAATCCGCTGCACCTCGTCGTACAGCTCTTCCGGGGTCTGCGCTGTGAACGTTGCCAGCGGCATCAATATCCGGCTGGCGGTGCGGGACCACAGACAGGCACGATAGGCCAGCGCCATATCACCCTCAAATTCCACCCCGGCGGGCTGCTCTCGCAACTGCTCTGCGCCCAGCTCACGCAGTTCATCAAACAGCACGGAGGCCACCCCTTTGGGGGCCGTGGCAAAAAACTTAATTGGCGTTGTCATGGAGAGCGGGAAGGGTTGGGCGCGGGGCAGCAAAAAAACACTGCCCCGACGATATGAAGAGGATTAGGCTTGATAGCGCTGAAACACCAAACAGGCGTTGGTGCCGCCGAAACCGAAGCTGTTGGAGAGCACGGTATTCAGTGGCAGGTCTGTTTCGAGTTCGCGCACGATGGGCAAACCTTCAGCACCGGCATCAAGGTTGTCGATGTTGGCAGAGGCGGCAATAAAGTTGTGCTGCATCATCAGAATCGAGTAGATCGCCTCGTTCACACCTGCAGCCCCCAGCGCATGGCCTGTCAGCGACTTGGTGGAACTGATTTTA
>JALTMR010000070.1 GCA_027001525.1 Gammaproteobacteria bacterium | reverse complement strand
CTCCAGATTGCGTATCTGTGCTGAACCGACGCGGCTCACCTCGGCTTCGATCTCCTTGGTCGCCATGTGCTGGTCTGCGCCACAGACCAGGGCGCTTTCCATCACACGGGCCACCGGGCTGGTCTGCGCTTTGAGCAGCGCCAGGGCCTCATCATTGCTGTCTCTGTTCAGCGCTGCCATGACCGGTTCAACAAAAGCGGAGCGGCGCAATCCGCTGCGAAAGAACTGAAACAGTTTGAGGAGGATGATGGCGACGGCCAGGACGGACATGGCCAGCAGTACCATCATGACCGGGCCACCCTGTTGGAATAGGTTAATCAAGTTCATTACATTGTCTCAAAAAAATGGCGGGCGGCGGCCTGCCGGCACACCACCCGCCGAGCGGGGAAGTTGTTACATGTCCATCTCGATGCCGGCGTAGACAAACTGCGGCAGACCCCCTCGGGCACCATAAGGCTGGCGCGAGACGATGTAGGTTTCATCGAAGAGGTTCTGCACACCGCCGAACAGTTTTACCGTATCGCTCAGGCGGTAGTAGGCCGAAACGTCGGTGACGAAGTAGCTGTCGGTTTTACCAAAGCGGGCATCCGGCTGGCCGTTGCCGTTGAGCTGTACATCAACATTGTTGGCACTGGCGTAGGTGTCGCTGACGTAGTTGCCGGAGATAAAGGCTCCCCACGTCTGGGCCTCCACACCGCTGCCCAGGCTGAGGGTCAACTCGGGAATGTAGGGCACCTTGTTTCCCTTCTTGCCGAAGCTGAAAATTGACTCTGCATCAGTGGAGCGGGCGTCATTTTTCTGCTCGGCATTGGTGTAGGTCAGGCTCATGTACCACGGGTTGCTCAGTGACCAGTGGTTGGCCAGGCCGGCATCGTATTGAAGCGCAAACTCCAGGCCGTAGTTATCCACTTTACCGAAGTTTTCGCTGTCGCCGGAGCCGGCTCCACCCACATTGTCCACCACGATCAGGTTGTCGAAGGCAGTGTAAAAGAACGTTGCTTCGGCTGCCAGTGCCTGAGCGGGGTTGGTGTAGCGCGCGCCCAGTTCAAAGGCGGTGCTGCTCTCCGGGTCGAGGCCGCTGCGTGTGCCGCGCGGGTTCGGGGGGGAGAAGCCGCTGTGGAGGCCACCGAAGCCGGTCCAGCTGTCGTTGAACTGGTAGGCGGCGCCGATACCCATGGCGGTCATGGCAAAGCTGTTTTTGCCATCTCTCCCTTTGGTGCCGCCGGCACTTTGCAGAGTGCCCTTGGGATCTTCGGAGGTCTGATCCACCATTTCATAGCGGAGGCCGGGGGTGATGGTCCAGGCACCGGTTTCCAGCGTGTCCTGAACAAACAGCGCCAGCGCTTGCGTTTTCTGGAAGCGGTTGCCGGCGTCGCCCGGTATGCCGGGGGTCATGTCGGTGATGGTGCCGTTGTTGGCCTGGGTGTAGGTGTCCTGCCACTGGAAGCGGGTGACTTCATCCTGGTGCAGGCGCACACCGGCCATGATCTCGTGCTGGATGTCGGCGGTTTCGAAACGTGAGTAGAGGATGGATTCGATGCCCCTGGCGCTGTATTCACGGTTGTTGGCTTTGACGGCCAGGTCGCAGGCTGCTGTGCCTTTCATGCACGCTTGAGAGACTCCCGCTGTGGCCAGCACCTGGGCGAGCTTGTCGCCATTGACCCGGTTGAGTTTGTACCAGTTGCGTTTGAAGCCGGTCTGGTAGGCCGTGGTGACGATATCCAGGTCATCGTCGGGGCTGATGCTGTAACGCAAAAACGTCTGCTCCTGTTCGCTGGCCATGTTGTCGAAACGCGATGCGGCGTAGCGACGGTTGGGGTTGGCTTTGAAGTCTTCATCAGTGAGGCCGAGGTAGGTTTCGTTGGCGTCCAG
>JALTMR010000069.1 GCA_027001525.1 Gammaproteobacteria bacterium | reverse complement strand
GGCCAGCACATAAGGCCAGGCAATACTCCGCCCGGACGTTACCGTATAAAAGCTGATCCCTCCCTCAGGCTCTTCGTAATATTCAGATTCAAGTAAAAGCGCATCATCCTCAAAACTGTCCTCGCCAAACCCCTGCGTCAACCTGTCAACCGTACTGGGCATGGCCATAAAAACCAACATGACGAAAATGGGGGCCAGGACTAAATATTTCCTCCACTTGAATGTTGCCAGCACAAAACCAACGACGGCCCAGGTCACATATCCAGTGCGCCCTCCCGTCAGCGCTTGCCCCATAAACACTATGCCACTGAGCAAAATCACCCATTTTACATACTTGCTCTTGACGAATACTCGCGCAGAAAAAATCCCCCAGGCCGCACCGGCTAACATCATGGATAAGTTTACCCGATGAAAACCCACTTCATTCATCAGAACCTTCAGGCTTCTCTCAGAGAGCTCATCACCGCTGGTGATTGTACTCAGGGGCATCCATTTGATGACCTGCACCGCCAGCAATACATATATGCCAAGCAGCGCAGCGGTCGCCCACACCAGCCGCTCCCTGCTGTTGCAGCCGTGATAGAGAAGAGCCGCGGGAATCAACCATTTAAACGCGTTAATAATGTATTCACTGATGAGGGAAACCGTCGAAGGCGGTACCGTCTTTTTGTAGGCGTACCAGGAAGCCAAACCGGATTGATCACGCAGCATATGTAAAAAACTGAAAACAACGACAATCAGGTAGATAATCAGGAGAACATTGATATGGCGGGGAAGATCCCAGGACAGCCCCTCCCTTTCCTTGGCTCGGTACCAGCCAGCTAACACAAACAGCAAAACAATGTTCCACGGGTTCAGGCCCTGAATCCCGCCAATGCTTTTTGGCATATCAGGGTGCTCAAGAACCCCGATGATGATAATCAAACCACAGAGGGACTTAAACCAGTCTTTAAATGCATAGAGACAGACAAAGCTTAAAAAGAGCGTAAGTAGAGACAAGCGAATCATGTGGACGCTGTATAATACCTATAGCTTTTGAGTTGAAAAGATCTTAAACGAGGCGACTACACAAATAAATAACGCATAAAGCCCGCAGCATTCTCACACACTTAGGCCCCCATGAATACCATCACGCACCCAGGCACAAAAAACCACCATTTCCCGACTATTCCACTCAAATACCATATAAAACACCGCGAGATCCTTCAGGCGACACACATCCCGGCCCAGAATCTCATCGCGACAGAAAATAACCAGATATCGGGGGTACCTGACGCAGCGCCTTTCCTGTCCAGGCCTGACGACACCCAGCCATCACAACCAACGTCCTGATGCCGTCGCGACAACTAGGTTAGTCTGCGCTTTCCAAAGCGCCGCTTTGGCTCGGGCTCGCGCTTCTTCCACAGCAACTCGTCACCGTCTTCACTGCGCCACTGCCCTGTTTTAATTAAATACTCCCGCTGCTGATATACCCGCATCATCAGGGCAATAGCACACCACATGCCAACAGCCCCTTCCCGCGGATAAAAAGTCTGGCTGCCAATACCCGCAAACAAAAATGCGCCGACCAGGGAGAAGGCCACCCCCCCGGCCCCAATGCAAGCGACACAGTGCTTTTCCTGAAACAAGGAGAGCGACCGCCTGATAAATATCAAAAAAAGCAAAATAATGGGAATGGCCCCCAGCAGCCCCGCCTCAAAAATAATTTCCAAATAGACGTTATGCGGGTGAGGAAAGCTCTCTCTCATGGTGGTCCACAAATACTCAGTCAACCCCGTATTTACCATCGCTAAACGCCCATACCCTAGCCAGGGGGCCTCCTCAATTTTGGCCAGCACAAAAGGCCAGGCGATATTTCGCCCGGACGTCACGGTATAGAGACTGATCCCCCCCTCTGGCTCCTCGTAATATTCGGATTCCAACAACAGCGAGTTGTCCTCAAAGCTATCCTCGCCAAACCCCTGGGTCAGCCTGTCAACCGCACTGGGCATGGCCATGAGAACCAATGCCACAAAAATTGGAGCCAGGACTAAATATTTCCTCCACTTGAATGTTGCCAGTACAAAACCAACGACGGCCCAGGTCACATATCCGGTGCGCCCACCCGTCAGCGCTTGCCCCATAAACACCATGCCACTGAGCAAAATCACCCATTTCACATACTTGCTCTTGACGAATACTCGCGCAGAAAACACACCCCAGGCTGCACCAGCCAACATCATGGACAGGTTTACCCGGTGAAACCCAACCTCGTTCATCAGGATCTTCAGACTTCGCTCAGAGAGCTCTCCCCCACTGGTAATTGTGCTCAAGGGCATCCATTTAATGACCTGAATCGCCAGCAATATATATATTCCGAGCAGCGCAGCGGTTGCCCACACCAGCCGCTCCCTGCTGTTGCAGCCGTGATAGAGAAGCGCGGCGGGAATCAGCCACTTAAACGCATTAACAATGTATTCACTGATGAGGGAAACTGTCGAAGGCGGCACCGTCTTTTTGTAGGCGTACCAAGCGTATATGCCGGACTGATCGCGCAACATATGTAAAAAACTGAAAACAATGACGATCAAGTAGATGATCAGGAGAAAATTTATATATTTCGGAAGATCCCAGGACAGCCCTTCCCTTTCCTTGGCCCGGTACCACCCGATTAGCACAAACAGCAAAACGATATTCCACGGGTTCAGGCCCTGAATCCCGCCAATGCTTTTTGGCATATCGGGATGCTCGAGAAACCCGATGATGAGGATCAAGCCACAGAGAGACTTAAACCAGTCTTTAAATGCGTAGAGAGAGACATAGCCTAAAAAGAGCGTTAGCAGGGACAAACGGATCATGCGGGCACTGTGTACCTATTATGGTTGGGGCTTTCGAGCAGGAAAGAACTTAAACGAGGCGATTATGCGAACGAATAGCGCATAAAGTTTACGGTATTTTTGCACACAATGGGCCCGCATGAATACCAGTCACTCAGCAATCCGTAGAAATTGAACTCCCCCGGACACCCAACACCATCAATTTCAGACCATTTCAGTCAGCTCTTCTCTGAACTCGCTCTATACACGGGAGCGATCAAACATAAAGACAATCAACCTTAACCCGCTTGGCTTTTAGAATAAAAAACACTTAACATACCTCGTGCCAAGGGGTTGTATAATCACCTCTCGGTTCACGATGGTATATTTTCTCGCCCGAACAAGCAGGTAATAACAAAAATGGGGCCACCTCTCGCACTGAAAACGTAGCCCACGCAATTGCTGCTTGCTGGCACCAGACACCGTTATACGGAGAAACGCGCCTGAGCGCGCTGGACGTTGTGTATAAACATCTCCTATGGGAGAGGCCAATTCTGAAACGATTCAGGACGTCAGCGCGATAATCAAATATTTATTTCCTTTGGAACGGATGACAAAGGCCTTAGATCGCGTGAAGCACCCTACTTTTCATCCTTAATCAGCACACTTTTGAGAGGAACACCGTGAGATATAGCCAGTACGATTATCACCCCACTATGGACAGCTCTTCAGACACCATCGAAAACTGGTGGTCAGATCACTGGAAGGCCAGAAAAGGGCTGACAGAGCACCAGTTCGACACACCCGTTTGGGAAACAATAAAAGATATCGTACAAACTCCTGGCACGTTGCTCGAGGCAGGTTGCGGCGTCCCTAACTGGGTCAAGCACTTCGACAAACTGGGCTTTGACGCCATCGGCGTAGATTTCGCACCGACAGGCCTTCTTATTGGACTCAAGGATGAACCTAACCTAAAGCTCATGCGCTCAGACTTCCGCCAGCTGGCGGTATCAGACAACTCCATGGACTACATTTTGTCTCTGGGTGCAATTGAACACGACAAGGCCGGGCCAGACAAAGCGCTCAAAGAATTTCACAGAACATTGAAGTCTGACGGGTACCTCATGTGCTCGGTTCCCTGCCTCAACATCAAGCGCCAGCTGGGGCTTCCTCTCCTGGTGGCCAGGGACCAACTCAAAAGAACGAAAATACTACGAAAACTGTGGAACAAAACCGAACCCTTCGAATTCTACCAGTACGTTTGGTCTCCAGCTACCTATCGAAAAATCCTTGCCAAGGCCGGCTTTGAACTCATTGAAATGCGAGGTTACGGCTACAAAGAGAACCCATCAGTTATCGAGAGTTCGATGACCAAAATCTACAATCTCTACGGACCGCATATGATGATGGCAATCTGTAAAAAAATCCGGTAATCAAATCAAACGATGAGCAATAACAACAATAACAGCGCGCCATCGGCCGATATTACGGGGCGAAAAAGCATCGCCCGCAACGTCATCGTAAGCTGGGCAGGGCAACTTGTTTACATTATCGCGGGCTTTATTCTGCCAAGGGTTCTCAGTGACGAACTCGGCGTCGAAGCACTGGGTGTGTGGGACATTGCATGGTCAATCATCAGCTACTTCGGAATTTTACAAGGCGGCGTGGGCGCCTCCGTAAACCGCTATGTTGCAAAGTACAGAGCGGAAGACAATGCACAAGGGATCAATGACACGGTATCGAGTGCCGCATGCGTCCAGACGATTGCGGGCCTGCTGGTCATTATCGCAACCTGCACCACGGCGTGGTTCTTGCCAGGCCTTATCGGCGACAAGCTCGGGGAACTCACTCACGAGGCCCAGTGGGTTATCTTCTTTGTGGGCTCTGGCCTGGCAGTCCAGATGTTTTTCAATGTTTTTGTCGGTGTGATTACCGGGCATCATCGCTGGGACATTCACAACGGCATCAACACAGGAATCTACGCCCTTACAGCTACCGCGATGGTAACCGTCCTGCTGATGGGGGGCGGACTAATTGAACTGGCACTCACCAGCTTCCTGGGAACCCTCACAACAGAACTCACCAGAATGATCATCGGCTTTAGAGTGGCCCCCTCACTTCAGTTCCGACTACGTAACATCAGGCTCTCCGTCATCAAAGAACAAATTTATTTCGGCGGGAAGATGCTTCTACCATCGATATCAAAACTACTGATGCTACAAACTACCAACGTGATGATCATTGCCTACCTTGGCCCCGCCATGCTGGCCATTTTCGCCAGGCCGATGGCACTGGTGCAGCACGTCAACAATCTACTTGGAAAATTTGCCTTTGTATTGACCCCTGTCACCAGCTCAATGCAGTCCAAAAGCAGTGATAGCGAACTAAGAGAATTATTTTTACAGGTCACTCAATCGGCATTTTACATAACACTCCCTATGGTGCTCGGGCTGGCTATACTGGGAGAAGAACTTCTGCACCTATGGATGGGACCGGAGTACGCCTCAGGAACATTACCCGCCGTGTTAGCATTAGGCCAGCTCGCTACGATAGTTCACACACCTGTCTTTAGCTTTCTAATGGGATTGAACACCCACGGCCGACCCGCAATCGCAAAATTCATTGCCGCTGCAACGATTGTTCTGCTCGTCGTTCTGTCGTTAGAGTTTTCAGGCATGGGATTGATAGGCGTTGCCTTCGCAATTGCCATTCCCCTCACTATTGTCGATGGAATATACATGCCCTGGTTTGCATGTAGAAAGCTGAAAATATCCTTGCCATCGTATTACTGGCAAACCATTAAACGCCCAATACTTATGTGCATACCCTACGTGGGCTGCCTGTACACAAGCAAACTGGTATTTAGTGACCGCCCCGGCATGGCCCTGCTTGCAGGTGCCATATCGGGAAGCATCGCCATCACGGTTTTGTACTGGAGATACGTCCTACCAACGCACTTAAAAGAGAAAATCAGGAAGAAATTTTCGAGGTAACACCATGGCAGTGCCCGGGTAAAAACGGCTATACCGGGCGCTGGCCAAGCGCCTCAAGGAAGAGCGCTTCAAACTTGGGCATCACGGCATCGGCAGCGTGCAGCTCGTCAAAATAGGTTATTGCAGTTTGTGACATTTTCACCCACATATCGAAATCATTTGCCAGCCGCTCAATAGCGGAAACGATAGCACGGTCATCCTGTGCCCAGATGCCCAACTTCCGACTCTCCAGCAAACCATCCGGGTCTACTGTGGACACAATAGGCAGCCCACGGCTCCATGCTTCAAGAAATGTATTGGGAAAGCCTTCATATAACGAAGTGCAACAAAGCATTGCCGCCTGACCATACAGCTCCACGACTTTCTCGCCGGGCTGCTTCCCATGCAGAAAGACATTATCGAGCACCTTCGCTGTAGACAAAACACCATCGACATAGACATCATCATCATCACCACCGCCGACCACATCAAAGACGATGTGCGGCAACTGCTTCGCCACCTCCAGCAGAAGCTCCAAACGCTTCACTTTTGCTATTCTGCCCACCCAAATCACCCGAAACCCACTTTTTCCCTGAGCATAAGGCAACGCTTGCCTCGCTGGCATTTGGCAGGGCATCGGAAAAAGAGTGGAAGACAAACCAAAGCCATCAGCCATCAACTTCTGTTGCTTGCCGGTCTGCACGATAATCCTGTCCGCATGGCGAATACCGTATTTATACAAGACACGCTCCCTGAGGGTATTCATCGCGGGAAGCTTGGGATCGCAATCCGGGTCACTTGCAACAGAGTATATAAAACGCTTGTTATTACGATTGCACCACAATGCAACTTGACCCGTCACATATTCGCCACAATTCTGGTAATACAGATCCGCATCGGCCTCCCGCATTGCACGAACAAGGCTACTCCAACGAGGGTAAAAAAAGCGCAGACCAGGCGTTCCTTCACTCTGCTGGCACATTTTGATCACACGTACGCCATCAATCACTTCTTCGGGCGCCTGCCCCTCATCCCAAACAAGCAGTGATACGTCATGTCCCCGGGCGGCAAACCAACGAGCCATCATACTGATCTGGCGCTCAACACCACCAATGTGTCCAGCACTCTCTCCGCTCATCGCACCATAGGCAAAGTGAGCAACAAAACAAATTTTTATTTTATTCATGGGTGTTCGCAATTTAAACGCAACTACTCAATCACCAGGCAGGCCTAGCGCAGGCGCCTCACTCGCTCCTTTAGCGTATATACAGCTTGAGCCAAGCCACTGACATGAGCGAGCAGCTCCACATCCGTCTCTGTCTCGCTCATGGGAAAAGCAATCCTGTTTAGCAACATTGGATCGCTACCAATAGTGTTGGAGCCTTCCTGCTCAATGACGGCCGATTTAAATCCGGCCTCCTTGACCAGAGACGGGGATCGCCCCTCGCAGCTCCCATTTGGGTAACAAAAATGCAAACACTCCACCCCGGTCTGGGTCTCTATCATCTGCTTCGACTCAAGCAACTCTTTCCTGGCCTCATCTTCATCTACCGCTCCGATTCGAACGTGATTCACCGTATGGCTGCCGATAGTGACCCCTCTGGCATGAGCCTCACGCACACCATCCCAGGTCAGGACAGCGGACCATTCATCACTCTCGAAGACATCCATTATTTTCTTGCCTGAAATTTTTTCAAACTTCTCCGCAGTACTGGCAACCTCTTCATTCATTTCACTATCATCTCGAACGGAACCTTTGGTTTTTTGTCGCAACGCAGCATAGGTCGACTTCATACTTTCCCTGGTATCCGACACGATTGTTATAGGTTCCCCGGCAATACATGCCTCGTGTTCTCCGGGAGGTAGGTGCGCAATCGCATAGTCCAGACGATCAAACCAAAAGGGCTTTCGCTGTTCAATATGCCCCGTTGAAACGTAGAATGTTGCAGGTACACCATAGCGCTCAAGAATAGGCAGAGCCTGGGTAAGATTATTGC
>JALTMR010000068.1 GCA_027001525.1 Gammaproteobacteria bacterium | reverse complement strand
CGATATGCACCTCAATCTCGGGGGTCTCGGCCATGGTGAGCAGGCGATAGTCGTGGTAGTTACTCTGCACCACATGGCCATTATCCAGATTAATCTCCCCTTTCAAGGCGGCCGTCAGAGCAAAAATGGCGGCCCCTTCCACCTGCGCTTTAACGGTGTCAGGGTTGACCACTCTGCCGCAATCAATGGCACCGACGATGCGGTGGACGGTGATTTTATTGGCCGGACTGACCGACACCTCAACCACGTAGGCGGCCCAGGAGCGAAAGGAGTGATAGAGCGCCACGCCCTGGCTGCGACCGGCCGGCGGATGCCCCCAGTTTGCTTTCTCCGCCGCCAGCGCCAGGACACCGCGATAACGCGGCGATGCCTTTTCAAGCAGCTGGAGGCGAAAACTCAGAGGGTCTCTCCCTGCCGCGTGGGCCAGCTCGTCCACAAAGCTCTCCAGCATAAAAGCGTTCTGGGATGCCCCGACAGAGCGCCACGCTCCGGTGGGCAGTGGCAGGTCTCGCTCGATGCGCTGATAGCGCAGGTTGGGGATATCGTAGGGGATATCGACGCCCGTGGTGGCACTTCTCGGGCCGATAAAGCTGGCCGACAGGGCGGACAGCTTGCCATCTTCCACAACCCCCTTCAGCTCGCCCATATTCGCCGGGCGATAGAAACCACCCTGAATACTCTCTTTTAGAGTCCCCATCAGTTTGATCGGCACATCGGTCTCTTTGGCGATGGTGGCCGCCTCGGTGACGTAATCCACTTTCAGCCGCCGGCCAAAGCCGCCGCCGATAAAGGTGGGATGAATCTTGATGTTCCGCTTGGAGAGGCCAGTGACCGATTTCACCGCATCGATGGCACCCGATTGATGCTGCGTTGGCACCCACACCTCGCAACCATCGGCCTTGAGATCGATGGTGCAATTCATCGGCTCCATCGGCGCATGAGCCAGGAACGGGGTTTCGTAGATCGTCTGGATCACGCTGGAGGAGCGTTTCAGCACCGCGTCAACATCCCCGCGGTCGATCTCCTCTTCGCCATCCCCGGCCAACCCCTGGCGGTAGAGTGTGGCGATGGCCTGATCATCCTGCTTCGCATCGGCCGTTTTACTCCAGCGTATCTGCAACAGATCCCTCGCCTTCAACGCGACCGGGAAACTGTCGGCAATCACCGCAACACCGGCATCCACCGCCACGACCTGATACACCCCGGCGACGGTTTTTGCCTGACTGTCATCAAATGATTTCACCTCGGCCCCGAAAACCGGGGGGCGAGCCAGGACGGCGATCTTCATCCCCGGAATGACCATATCCATGCCAAACACCACCTCGCCCTTCACTTTGCCGAGAGAGTCCAGCGTGGTGGTGGGCTGGCCGATGAGTCGATAGTCGGCCGGTTTTTTCAACGCCACGTCATCCGGCACCGGGTAGGTCGCCGCCAGCGCCGCCACCTCACCGTAGACCACAGACCGGCCCGAAGCGGGGTGCAGCACCTGCCCCTTGTCGGTCTTGCACTCGTTGACGGGCACCTGCCAGGTATCGGCGGCGGCCCGGGTCAACATCTCCCGAGCACTGGCACCGGCCACCCGCAGCGGCTCCCAGGCCAGGCGAATGCTGTTACTGCCGCCGGTGGAGCCCATGCCACTTCTGGCAATGGCAAATTCAGTCTGAATGGCGTCCAGCGCCACCTCCAGCTCCTCTGCCAGAATCATGCTCAACGAGGTGATGATTCCCTGCCCCATCTCGGCCCGTTCAATCATGAAGGTGATGGTGTTATCGAAACCGATGCGTATCCAGGCGTTGGGGGTAAAGGTGTTTTCAGGCCTGGGGTAGTCGTCGCCACGCGAACAGCCCGGCAGGTAGAGACCGAGCATCAAGCCCCCCCCCAGTGCGGCAGAGACTTTGAGAAAAGTACGGCGACTGCTGTTGATTGGCTCACTCATTTTTCCGCCCCCCCGCTGGAGCGGCCCTGGGCGGCAGCACGATGAATCGCTTTGCGGATACGGGGGTAGGTGCCACAGCGACAGAGCACGGCGGACATCACCTCATCAATATCCTGATCCGTCGGGTTTGGGTTGCTCTCCAGCATGGCGGTGGCGGTCATGATCTGCCCCGGCTGACAGTAGCCACACTGCACCACTCGCTCATCAAGCCAGGCTTTGAGCACCGGATGCATGGGCACCTTATCGGCCAGCCCTTCGATGGTAGTGACACTCTGGCCCTCGACCCGCGCTACGGGGGTCACACAGGCCCTGACGGTCTGATTTTCCACATGCACGGTGCAGGCCCCGCACACCCCTTCACCACAACTGTATTTGGTGCCGGTTAACTGGAGGTTTTCACGCAACACCCAAACCAGCGGTGTATCGGGGGCGACGTCCACCTGGACAGGCGTGCCATTGAGTTTGAATTCAATCATCGTCCTTGCTCTTCGTTGGTTGTCTTTGCGATGCGACTATATGTTGACCCCGAACCAGATCCGCCGGCAGGTCGATATCCAGCAATACTCCCGCATCGTCACACTGGACCAGGGCAAGCTTGTCGCGCTGACGTTCAATCAGCCCGCGCGCACCCTGATCCCCGCTCAAGGCCAGCAGCTCAGCCTGCCAACAGGCGGCGAAGGCGACCGGGTGGCCTCGTTTTTGCAGATAGCATGGTGCCGCGATTGTCGCCCCCGAGGCAACCTCTTTTGCTACAGCGCGGAGGGTATTGGGGTGAATAAAGGGCATATCAGCCAGCCCCACCAGCCATCCGCCCGCCCCCTGACTGGCCCGAACGGCGCTGGCGAGGGAGTGGCCCATCCCCTGACTGGCATCGGAACAGACGACAACCTCTGCCCCGGCCTGGCGCAGCAGGGCGGCCAAAACATCATCGGCCGGGCGCACCACGGCAACGACCCGCGCCAGCGCGCTGATCATGTTTTCCGCAGCTCTTACTGCGACGGGGGTGCCATCATCCAGCGGTGCGAGCAATTTATCACCGCCAAAGCGACGACCACGACCAGCCGCCAGCAGGATGCCGCCAAGCGTCGCTGCCCCGGCAGTTGATTTAGTACCAGATGGAGAGGTAGGCCTGAAAGACATTGGCTGAAAAGGAGTAGAGCGGTTCACTGCCGGGAGCTGGCAGGCTGTCACCACTCAGGTCTCGAAACTCATCGTAGTCGAAGCTGATGCGGTCATATTTGAAATTGAGGGTACCGCGATGAATACGCTTCCAGAAGGTCTCCTTCAGATCGTAACTCACACCCACACCGAGGGTGGTGTTGCTAAAGGCGCTCAACTCCTTGTCACGGCCGTAGTAGCTCTGGGCACTGGCATAAGGCATGAGGTCGACAAAAAAGCTGGCACTGCTCTGCTGATAGCGGCGCACACCGAAATCCACCAACCAGCCCCCTTGCAGCGGCCAGACATATTTCAGGCCGATATTGCGCCCCTCAATATTCCAGCTGTCATTGAAGAGGCGATACTCCCCCTGCAACGCCGCCCGATTCGGCAGATAGTAGGAGAAACGCACGGACGCCGCCCGGCTGGTGCGGGTGCGAGGGTAAAGCTCCCCCTGCCAGTCGAAACCGTCGGGGTTGGTGGCATCCAGAAACCGGACGCTGCGGTAGGGGTTATTGAGGTAGCCTTCATCCGTCACCGTATCGAACGCCAGGCTGGCGACCAGCTTTTTGGTCAGCACCTGGGTGAGGCCGAAACGGTAGGTCTGGCGGTTGGCGCTTTCGTTGAAATCGGGGTCACGAATACGGCGTTCGCCGCCGGGATCCAGCGGGTCGCTCATGGTCTGCCCTACCGTATCCCAGCCACGGGAGTAGCCCAGGCTCACCGTGGTCAGATCGCCCAGCATGTCCTGGCTGATGGTGAAGTGAAGGGTCTTCGCCTCAAAATCGTTCTCTTCACTGACGCTGACGGCGCTGCTGATAGTCACGTTGTCGTGCAGCACGTCGACACCCAGGGACATCTCTTCTCGCTCTTCCTGATAGGGGCTGGCGGTGGTCACCACATCGATGGAAGCGCTGCTGATGGAGTCAACGTAGTAGTTACCCGAGACGGAGACACTCTGGCCCAGCTGCTTGCGCGCCTGAATGGAGGGGCCATTGATGGTGACCCCACCCCCTTCGTAGTGATGGAAGAGAAAGTCGGCCCGATCCTCCGGCAACACGGCGGCGGTGAGCGGCAGGCAGACCATTGAGATCCCCCCCGCCAGCAACCACCAGCGGAAAAACCGGGCTCTAGTTACAACCACAACCACCCCCTTGGCCACCTTCGGCACCCCGCGCCATTTCGCGCGCCTGGTAGACGTGGTTGAGATAGCTGTCCGAGACCGGATCCCGGCTGAAGCTCATAATGGGGTCGGCCAGGTGGGCCCGCTCATAGGGCTTGACCCAGGGCTGAAGGCTGCATCCACCAAGAAGAAAAACGCAGAGTAGCAACATGGCCGGCATCTTCATCATCAGTCGCGCAACAGCTCTCTGATCTGGGCATCGTACTTTTGCTCAAAACCGGGCAGATAACCGGCGTGGAAGTAGCGCAGGTTACCGTCACGATCGATCAAATAGGTACTGGGCATGGCCACCACACGATAGAGCTCGCTAACCTTGTTTTCTGCGTCAAGCAGGATGGGAAAGGAGACGGGAATAC
The DNA here is from genome assembly GCA_027001525.1 of Gammaproteobacteria bacterium. GTDB lineage: Bacteria > Pseudomonadota > Gammaproteobacteria > Tenderiales > Tenderiaceae > JALTMR01. Next base: position 3,135 of record JALTMR010000068.1, on the reverse strand, counting down.
TTTGCAACAACTTGCGCGGGGCCTCGGGGTCTTCCTCCACGTTGACACCAAGAATAGTGAAGCCAAGGTCTTTGTACTGGCTGTAGAGCGCCTCCAGAATCGGCATCTCCTGACGACAGGGGCCACACCAGGAGGCCCAGAAATTCACCATCACCACCTCGCCCCGGTGCTCGCTCAGTTTGAGGTTGCCCCCCCCCAGGCTCTTGAGGGTGAAGTCAGGCGCGGGGCCCTCTATCTCTGAGGCCTGCAGCGGGCTACTCAGCAGCAGGCAGGCCGCCATCAGCGACAAAAACGTTTTATACCCTGGCAGTAGATTCATTCTGTTCATCCTGTGTTGATGGCCTGCGGCCACTAAAAGAAAACCGTCAAACTGGCGTGAGATTCGATATTTTTCAGACGCTGTGCCTCGCCCTGAATGTCTATATCGAACAGATGGATCCGGCTGTCCAGATGCAGGGCAAGCCAGTCCGTCAGCAATAGGCGGTAACCCAGCCCGTAAAGCATCGAGGAGCGCTGATCACCAGCGAACTCCGTACTGCCCAGGCCGCCCACAACATAGAGGGCGTTATTAAAGGCCCGCGCCCCCATAAAGGCCTCACCGGGCAACAGATTCAGCCCCACCGTCATGTAGTAGTAGCTGGTGTCGCGTAAATCATCGCTCATCAGCGGAGCGATGCCGCCATAGCGCTCATTGCTGCTCAGGCCCACCGTGGTCTGGCCATAGACGCCTTCCAGAAACCCCCACTCGTTGACGTGGTAGGCCACCCTCACCCCCTTGACCGTGTTGACGCCAAAATCCTCAACACTCATCAGGCCGAAGTAGACGCCCACTTCGAAGTTCTCTTCATCGATGGCCGCCTCGGTAATCTCGCGCCGCTCCAGCTGCGGCTGGATCACGCCACCGGCATAACCCTCCTCGGCAGCAACACTAAAGGGGGTCGCCGACAACAGCACAGGCAGACCCAGCGACAGATTCAGAAAAAAGCGGCGAACCCTGCTTTCCATTCATTTACTTCCTCGTTGTCCTCATCGCTATTGAAGAGGACGTGGCTTTTATATTCCAGCTTTACCATAAACTGACGCGTTAAATAGGCCCGTAACCCCAGCCCGGCGTGGGCCGCGTTAAAACTCTGGTTTTCGGCCCGAATCAATACCCGTCGCGGCTCGGTCTTGATCACCCCGCCGCCCAAACTCAGATAGGGTGAAAAACGCCAGCGCGGGAAAGGCTGTGACACCAGACTGACACTGCCCAGGTAGCTGTTGGAGTAACTCCCCAGCGCCTGCCCCAGAGACAGCTCCAGCGACAGATTACGGTTAAATGCCAGCCCCACGTAGGCCGAGATCAGATCAGCCCCTGCAAAATCGCCCCCCATAAAGCCCACCTCCCAGGTGCGCACCGCGTAATCACTCTCACTGGCCTGCTTGAAATGGGCCCGTTTACCACCGGGGGTGAGGGTTTTCTCCAGCTGGGCGCGCGGGGCCCAGCCGGTCTCCCCCTTTTCGGTGCGAATTTTGAACCAGTCGGTGCGCTGCTTAATGACCTCCACCCAGGCCCCGCGCTCCACCACATTGGTAATGGGGTAGCTGGCATTGGGGCCGGTGTGCAGATCAAGGTAGGGCTCTGCCACCTGGACCCGGTCGATCTCCTCCTCGCCATAAGCAACCGCTGCAAACAGGCCTTGCAGGGAGAGAAACAGCACAACGATTAACTTCATAGCCACCGGCGATCAGATCAGTTAGGAATATCAAAGGGGTCATTGTAATACTGTCCGCCGATATCCGCCCATTCAGAAATCAGTTTTAGCTCCGCCGCGGTTAACATCCCGGTGTGGTCCACCGCAGCCTCTTCGGCCGGATCAACCCGGCTCCCGGCCGTGCCGCTCATCCGGCGCAGAAAAAAGCTGTTGCGGGCGGCATTGGTCGACATCGACTGCCGCACCGGCACAGGCACCTGAATGGTGACCTGAATCGTCTCCTGAACAATCTCCAGCACCGGCACGGGGTCGCCATTTTCATCCAGAACCGGGTTGCCGTCGGCATCCACTTCAAAGAGGAGATTGCCGTCGGCATCGGTGGCCTGACGTTCCACCTCGATGACCTGATCAACCAGCTCGTCAACCAGCACATCCACCAGCACCCCGTTGACCAGCTCCTGTTTGTTGTCGCGATTAAACAGTTCGTTGTAGGCGCGGCGGCGAATGTCTTCCCCGAAAACATCATCGCTTAAGTCCAGCTGCCCGGCAGGCACAACGAAGTCAGCCCCGTTGTTGCTGGTATGGCAGGTTACGCAATTGCCCTCCACCATGGCGCCCAGGGCGTTGGGGATCTGGCGGCTGGCGGTCCACAGCGGATGAATGTGCTCGGGGTAGTTGATGACCACCCGGCACTGAGCGCTCCAGTTGGGGCTGCACCCGGCCGAGCCGGGGCGAGGGGTGGTCAGATCGGCATAACGGGAGCTGAAAGGTGCCGCCCTGGCCGCTGCAGTTTCATCGGGCCAAACGTCCTCAAACACCAGGTCAATGCCGGGGCTCAACATAGCGCAATCAGCCTGGGCCCAGCCGCCACTGCATTCGTTGTTCAGCCGCGTCTGTGCCATGGTTTCACCCATCTCGGCGTTCCATAACGGATTGGTGTTACTAAATGGCAAGCCACTGGTGGGTGCGCCGCTGTTCAGTGCCGCCACCGCGCCACGGCGGCCGTGGGGCATGCCGCTGGCATGATCATGACAACCGTTGCACTGCCGCACTTCACCGGGGCGCACTTGAATCCAGTTATTGTGGCGGGCACCGATGCGACGCCCGTCGGCGTCCAGAACGCTAATCATCAAGGCGACATTGGCCGGCACTTTCGCCATCACCGAACCGTCGGGCTCGACCATGGCGTAACCGACAATCTCCCGCATCAGCTGGTTACGACTGCGGCCGAAATCGCCGTTGGCTATCTCCACAATATCGTCATCGGGAATCCCCACTGCTTTGACGATACGCAGAAAACGGGCGCGGCGCGCCTCCGCGGGCACCACCGCCGGGTCGGCCAGTTGGGCCAGCGTGGTCACCTCAACCCCGCCCAGATTCGCCACATCGTCCGTGGCGCCATCAAGGTCAAAATCAGCCAGACCATCGAGATCATAAACGC
>JALTMR010000067.1 GCA_027001525.1 Gammaproteobacteria bacterium | reverse complement strand
TCATTGACCTAGTACATTATCAGCCCTTCTTCTCCATTTTCGCCCAGGAATCACGCAAGCTCACCGTCAGGTTAAAAACCGGCCGGCCATGGCTCTCATCGGGGTCTCGGCTGAAGTAACCCTCACGCTCAAACTGAAAGCTGTCTCCGGCACTGGCCTCACCCAGGGCGGGCTCAAGGTAACAGCGAGTCAAGGTACGCAGTGAGGCCGGGTTGATATGGTCTCTGTAATCACCACCGTCTTTCGCCGCATCGGGCGTGGGGTGCGTAAAAAGGCGGTCATATAAACGCACCTCGGCCTCGATGGCATGACGTGCAGAGACCCAGTGAATCACCCCTTTTACTTTTCGCCCTTCCGGCGCTTTGCCCAGGGTGTTTTCATCATAGGAACAACGCAACTCGATCACATCACCCTGCTCGTTCTTAATCACTTCGTCACAGCGGATGATATAGCCCGAACGCAGACGGACTTCACCGCCGCTCACCAGGCGTTTGAATTTTTTGTTGGGGGCCACCTCCAGAAAGTCGTTCTGATCGATGTAGATCTCGCGACAGAAGGGAACAAGGCGACGCCCCATCTCCTCTTGTTGAGGGTGGTTGGCTGCATTCAGCTCCTCTACCTTCTCTGCGGGGTAGTTGGTAATCACTACTTTCAATGGATGCAGCACCGCCATGCGACGCGGGGCATTGGCGTTAAGGTCTTCACGGATGCAGTTTTCCAGCACCCCCATTTCCACTTCGTTACGCGATTTGGTCACACCGATGCGGTTGCAAAAGTCCCGAATGGACGCGGGCGTGTAACCGCGGCGACGCATTCCGGCAATCGTCGGCATACGCGGGTCATCCCAGCCGTCCACCAAGCCATCATCTACCAGTGCCGTCAGCTTACGCTTACTGGTGATGGTGTACTGCATCTCCAGGCGTGAAAACTCGATTTGCTGCGGGTGACAGTCCACCGAGATGTTGTCCAGAATCCAGTCATACAGTGGCCGATGGTCTTCGAACTCCAGTGTGCAGATGGAGTGAGTTATGCCTTCCAGAGCGTCAGAGATCGGGTGAGTAAAATCGTACATGGGGTAGATGCACCACTGCGCTCCGGTCTGATGATGTATCACCCCATGGCGAATCCGGTAGAGTGATGGGTCACGTAGGTTCATGTTCGGTGACGCCATGTCGATTTTGGCACGCAACACCTTGGCACCGTCGCCAAATTCTCCGTTTTTCATCCGTTCAAACAGATCGAGATTCTCCTCCACGCTGCGGCTGCGATAGGGGCTCTCCTGGCCAGGCTCTTTCAGCGTGCCGCGCATCTCGCGCATCTGCTCTGCATTAAGGTCGCAGACATAGGCCTTGCCCGCCTTGATTAACTCAATAGCGAATTCGTACAGTTTCGGAAAATAATCTGAAGCAAAGTAGAGCCGGTCGTCCCAGCTAAAACCCAGCCACTCGACATCCTTTTTGATGGCCCCCACAAACTCGACGTTCTCTTTATGGGGATTGGTGTCGTCGAAACGCAGGTTACAGGTTCCGCCATAATCCCGCGCCAAACCGAAATTCAGACAGATCGACTTGGCATGACCGATGTGCAGATAACCGTTGGGCTCCGGCGGAAAACGGGTGGCCACTTTGCCGCCGTACTTGTTGCTTTTGATGTCATCGTCGATGATATGACGAATAAAATTGGAGGGTGCAGAAACGTCGTTTTCGCTCATTCTGGTGAAGATCCTGTAACCGCCAATCAGGCGTTTTTCTCATTAATGAAGTCGATGGCTTTTTCGATACGGCGCAGGCAAGTCTCCAGCCCCATCAGAGACATCGTCAAATCGAGGTCGGGCGCAGGAGCCCCGCCGGTGACCGCCAACCGCAAAGGCATTCCC
>JALTMR010000066.1 GCA_027001525.1 Gammaproteobacteria bacterium | reverse complement strand
GGCGTGGCTGATGGTCGGGAGTGTGAGTACGCTAAGGAGAATGGCGCTGAACAGGGAGCGAACGGAATGTCTCATGGTTATCTGCTTCATCTGGGAAATGGCTCTGTAGACCGGGTATCGAGTAGATCTAGTATCGATTGGTCGCGCTCGAACTTAAATCCTTACACCGGTAAGCCGCTATCGCTCATTTCCCGGAAATTTGCCAGATCAACCCTGGAATCACCCCTGGGAAGTCCCCGTCAGGCGGGCGTAGAGCGCCAGTAATTTGTGCGGTAACTGCCCGGGGTCGCGCACCACCACATAGCCGTTGCGACCAAACAGGTAGGGCAGATAGTCGTCCGCTTTATGGTCGATGGTGATGCAGAATGGAATCAGGCCCAGCTGTTTGGCCTCCAGAATCGCCTTGCGGGTATCTTCAACGCCGTAACGACCCTCGTATTTGTCCAGATCGTTGGGTTTGCCGTCGGTGAGAATAAGCATCAGCCGTTTAGCGGCCACCTGTTTGCAGAGAATATCCGAGGAGTGGCGAATGGCGGCCCCCATGCGGGTGTAGTAACCGGGGCGGATGGCCTGGATGTGACCCCGTATTTTGTCGGTGTAGCGGTCCTCAAACTGCTTCAGATGGTAGAACCGCACCTGTTCGCGGCGGCGGGAAGAGAAGCCGTAGAGGGCATAGGCATCGCCACAGGCACTGAGTGCCTCGGAAAAGAGCAGCAGCGTATCGCGGATGACATCAATCACCCGCTGGTCGTTGTTGACCGCAGCATCGGTGGACAGGGAGAGATCCGCCAGCATCAGGGTGGCAATGTCGCGGTGGGTCTGGCGCAGATCACGATAGAGCCCCGTTTCATCCGCCGTCTGCGTGGTTTTGCGGGCGATATAGTGGTCGACATAGGCGCTCATATCCACCTCACTGCCGTCAGGCTGATGGCGCAGCCAGACGCGGCTTTGGGTCAGCGCGGCAAATTGTCCCCGCAGTCGCTGGGCCACGCGCTGCAACGCCTGTGGCAGTGGTTTGGGTTCTGCGTCGCGAGGTAGCATGGGGCGAATAATGCATTGATCTGCCAGCATTTTGCCCTTGCGCCAGTCCCACTCCGGCAGCGTTACCTCGCCTGCCAGGGGGATGTCGTCATACTCCGCAGACGGCAGATCGAGGTCGAGGCGCAGCCGTGAGGCGCTGGCCTTCTGATCTCGCGCCACAGATATGACGTCCATATCAGCCGCCTTTGTAGCGGCATCATCATCCTCGTCATCCTCACTGGTGCGATCAACCTTCGCATACTCGGCCCAGCTGAAAATATTCTCCCAGCGAACGGTGACCAGGCCGTCGTTGCCGTCGGGCATCTCCACCTGCTCGGCCTGATAGCGATGTTTCTGTTCGCTCTCTTTGCCTGCGCCCTCGTGCACCGCCTCATCTTCATCGTTGTCGATATCGCGCCCCTCCTGACGCCGGGTATCGATATCCAGCTCCGGATAGAGCCAGAGATAGACGGGCTGCGGCGGCCGCTTCGACGCCGGCAAACGGGCCTGGCTGCCGGGCACGTCCAGGGCAGCGCGAATGGCCTTTTCCTGGGCTCGCCCTTCATCGGAGAGGTGCTCGGGCGCGATGCGTCGCGCCAATTCAGCGGCCACCAGACGCTGATAGCGCTGCGCCAATCCGGGGTAACGCTGTAACACCGCCAGGGTGCAGTACTGATTGGTGCTGAACCAGTCGCGCCCCTCAACACCATCCACAGCCGCCAGCGCCGCCAGCCAGAAGTAGAGATCACGATTGAGCTCCGCGCTGGCATAGAGGCTCAACTTTTCCGGCAGACGCAGTGTTTCGCCATCGCGCCACGCCAGTGCCGCCTTTTTGTGGCTGCCGGCGATACGCTGGAGCCAGTGACGCTGGGCACCGTGGTCACGCGGTGTGGCCGCTTCAATCTTCAGCCCACCGTCACCACCCAGAGCACGAAACATAATGGCGATGCGTTTGGTGACATCGGCCAGATGAACCGTGGCCTGGGGGTAGTTATTCTCCGCATGGCGCGTAATCAAACGATGCCAATATTTTCCAACCGCCTCTTCCATCTCGACCTCCCGATGTTCGATGCTATTTCAAGGTTGATGCCGCTGCGCCGGATCGGCAGATGAACCGCAAAAATGGGTCGGGGCCTGGCGGCTCCGGCCACCGCCCGGCTGCCAGTGCAGCAGGCTTTCGCCGGGGGCCTGCACCTTTTCACAGGCATCTACACACAATGCACACTGGGTGCAGGTGAACATATGGCGCTTGTTCTTGCGCGGCTTGAGGCGCATGGGGCAGGCATTGTCGCAGGCCTGGGTGCAGGTTTTGCAGGCTTCGCCCCGGTGGCGGTCAAAGTCGACCACCAGCGCCTGGTCATTACTCATCCAGGCCAGGCTTTGGAACAGTCCGACCGCGCAGCCAAAGCGGCAGAAAAGGTGCCTGGCCAGCAGAAATTCGGCACTGAACAGCAGTGTTGCCACGCCGATAAAGAGCGCCTGGTTGCGTGTCAGCTCGGCGTGGATCAAATTGCTGTAGATCATTTTGGGTGGCAGCAGATAGGTCAGCAGCACCACGGCCCAGACCAGCGCAAAGCCCAGCACGGCGACGATGACGACGGCCCAGTAGCGGCGATCCTTGTGGTGGTGGCTGCCGTCGGACTCCTGCTCCGGCAGGGGGGCTTTTTCCCACAGGCTGGGTTTGCCACTGGCGCGGCGCATGGCGCTGTTGATCATCTCCACCACCGAGAAGTGGGGGCAAAGCCAGCCACAGTAGAGGCGACCGTAGCGCCACGACAACCAGAGGCCGAACACCACAAAACCCACCGCCGGCACAAAACCCAGGGTCAATATCTTCAGGGCAGCCCGGGTGGCACTGATTTCACCGTTAGCCAGAGCGGCCAGGCCAAAAGACCAGTCCATGCCGAAAAAAATAAAGTGGCCCTGCGTCAGGTCGAGGCGAAAAAGATCGAGTGGCGGGGCAAGGACGAAGAGCAGGAAAAAACCCGCTCGTGTCCAGCGCCGCAGCACTTGTCGCTTCATGCCTAGTCGCCCAGGCAAGCGTTGGCGACGTCCATCAACCCTTCGATCGTCTCCATGTCGTCGGTTAACGGTTCAACGATGGCGGCGCGACAGGCATCGACTTCCGCCATGCCGGAGTGGATCAGGCTGGCGCAGTAGACCAGCAGGCGGGTCGACACCCCCTCCTCCAGGTCGTACCCGTCCAGCGCTCGCAACGCTTTGGCCAACTCCACCAGACGCTGACAACGGGCCGCCGACAGACCGGACTCCTGTTGAACAATCTTGCTCTCCAGCGCCGCATCGGGATAGTCAAAACTCACGGCCAGAAAGCGTTGCCGTGTGCTTGGCTTCATGCCTTTGAGCAGGTGCTGATAGCCGGGGTTGTAGGAGACCACCAACATAAACTCATCGGGGGCATGGAGGATTTCGCCGGTGCGCTCCAGCGGCAGAATGCGGCGATCATCGGTCAATGGGTGGAGAATTACCGTGGTGTCCTTACGCGCCTCTACCACCTCATCGAGGTAACAGATGGCCCCTTCGCGTACGGCGCGGGTCAGCGGCCCGTCTTTCCATACGGTCTCACCGTCACCAATCAGGTGACGGCCCACCAGATCGGCGGCGGTCAGGTCATCGTGACAGGCCACGGTGTAAAGTGACCGCCCCAACTGGGCCGCCATGTGCTCTATAAAACGGGTTTTGCCACAGCCCGTGGGGCCTTTAATCAGCAGCGGCAATTTATTCTGGTAGGCGTGTTTGAACAGTGCGACTTCGTTGCCCTGTGCCTGATAAAAGGGAATGTCATTGGTGTCGGAATTCTGTAATTTGCTCACTTCAACTAGCATATCCAGCTCCTCAGGTGATTACACCCTGGTTAAGAAAAGGGGCGTGGTGTGACCCACGCCCCAGTCGTACCCCGCAGCTCTTTCAGGGGGGGGAGGTTAAGCTGCGGTTTTCACCTTGTCGCTGGTGAAAAAACTGGCCACGTAGGTGATCAACCCGACCAGGAACACCACACCCGCTACTTCACGTAACCAGTAGAAGATGGCGATGTTGTCCTGCGCAGCCATAAATGTCAGGGGAGCGTCCCCCATGCGTTGAGTCATCACCTGCATCACACCGGCACCGGTCAGCAGCAGCGTGATAGCCGCCATGGAGAGGGTCATCAGCCAGAAGGCGAGCTTCTCCATCTTCTGCGCTTTTGCCGTTGCCGCCGGGCCCTGGTTGCGCAGCAGTGGCATGGCGTAGGAGATAATGGTCAGAACGATCATCACGTACGCACCATAGAACGCCAGGTGACCGTGGGCGGCCGTGATCTGTGTGCCGTGGGTGTAGTAATTCACCGGGGCCAGCGTATGTAAAAAGCCCCACACGCCGGCACCGATAAATGCCGTGACCGCAGTACCCAACGCCCACAACACAGCGGCCTGATTGGGGTGATCCTTACGCCGACGGTTGACCATATTGAAAGCAAACAGCGTCATCATGAAAAAGGGGATCGGCTCCAGAGCAGAGAAGATGGAACCCAGCCACAGCCAGTACTCCGGCGTACCGATGTAGAAGTAGTGGTGACCTGTGCCGATCACCCCGGTCACCAGCGTCATGGCGATGATCACGTACAGCCACTTTTCGATGATCTCTCTATCCACCCCGGTGACCTTGATCAGGACAAAGGCGAGAATGGCACCCAGAATCAGTTCCCATACCCCTTCTACCCACAGATGGACAACCCACCACCAGAAGTACTTGTCCAGTACGAGGTTGACTGGATTGTAGAAAGAGAAGAGGAAGAAGACCGCCAGCCCCACCAGGCCGGTCAGCAGCACAATACTTACCACGGTCTTGCGTCCGCTGAGCACCGTCATGCCGATGTTGAAGATAAAACCCAGCACCACAATCACGATGCCGATCTTGGTAATGGTGGGTTGCTCCAGGAACTCGCGTCCCATGGTCGGCAACAGGTCGTTTCCGGTAATTTCAGCCAGGGTGGCATAGGGCACCGCCAGGTAACCGACAATAGTAAGCGCCCCGGCCACGAGAAAGACCCAGAACAGCAGCAGCGCCAGCTTGGGGCTATAAAGCTCCCGCTCCGACTCCTCCGGCACCAGAAAATACGAGGCACCCATAAAGCCAAACAGCAGCCAGACGATCAGCAGATTGGTATGCACCATCCGGGCGACGTTAAATGGAATTTCGGGGAAGAGAAAATCCCCCATGACGTATTGCAGCCCCATCACGAGGCCAAACAGGATTTGCGCCACAAACAGCCCGATAGCAGCAATAAAATAGGGCTTGGCGACGGCTTGGGATTGATACTTGAGCATTGATCTCTCTCCTTACCCTTGAATATTCGGTGGCCAGTTGTTGGTATTGATCTCAGAGGTCCATTTAAGGAACTCGGCGATCCCCTCCAGCTCTTCATCACTGAGGTTGAACTGCGGCATACTGCGGCGCCCCGGGACGCCTTCCACCGGGCGGCTCTGAATCATGATTTTTATTGCCTCTTTGTCATTGCCCAGGCGGGTGTAGACGTTGCCCAGCTCCGGCGCGAAATAAGCGCCCTCACCCAACAGGGTGTGACAGCCGATACAGTTATTGTCTTCCCATACTTTCTTGCCCAGCGCCACGGCCGGGGTTATATTTTCGCGATGGTCGCGCTCGGGGAGTCTCTCCATGGTGTCAACCGTCAGCCCCAGAAACAGCAGGAATGCGAACACTCCGCCGCCGAGGTAGATGTTGCGGGCCATGGACTTGGTGAAGCGATCACTCATGTCCGTCTCCTTTGTCTATGATTCATAAGGTGAAAATATTTAACCGTATTACTTGGTATTTCACCTTGACCTAGATCAAGCAGCCCGACAAAGAACCCTTCTATTTAACTGATAAGGCAACAAAACGAATGAAATGGGACCCTACCCATATTAAGCAACTGCAAAATAACTCCCTTTTCAAAGGGCTGAGCGAGGCGCAGTTGTCTCAGGCACTGGCGAATGCCCAGGTCAGGGAGAAAAAGAGTGGTGAGGCCCTGTTTAGCCAGGGTGAGCCAGCGGACCGGTTTTTCTGGCTGCGAACGGGGCTGTTAAAGCTCTACCGTCTCTCGCCCTCGGGCGAGGAGAAAATTATTGAGATTATCCGCCCGGGGCAGACCTTTGCCGAAGCGATCATGTTCGCCGGCAAGCCCAACCACTACCATGTGGGGGCGCAGTTTATTGAACACGGGGAGGTGTGGTGTTTTTCCAATCAGGATTTCAAGGAGATTCTGGGCCACTCCGTGGAGACCTGCTTTCGCCTGATGACCAGCATGAGCCAGCGCCTGCACAAACACATTAACGAAATCGACCGCCTGACCCTGCAAACGGCCACTGACCGGGTCATCAACTATCTGCTGCAAAATCGCCTGGAGCACGGTGACAGCAATGAGGTGCGCCTGCTGACCTCCAAGCAGACCCTGGCCGCCCACCTCTCCATCAAACCGGAGACCTTGTCACGAACGTTGGGGAAATTGACCAGAGAGGGGCTGATCAGAACCGACGGACACACCATCCGCCTGCTGGACCTCAAGGCACTGCATAGCCGGGTGGCGTTATAGCAGGGCGGCTCAATCCGAGCGCCACTCCACCTCATAACCGCCGAACTTGCGCAGGTTGATCACCCCGCCGTCCAGAATGAGATACTGGCCTTTTATACCATGCAGGACCCCCTTTACATCGGGGTCTTTATCAAAATTGAACGACTTGACCTTGGTTGGGTAGGCGGTGACGGGGAAGTGAATGTCCACCACAGCTTCGTCTGTCAGCGGCTCAATCGCCCCCTCAAAACGTTGCTGCAAGGCGCTGACCTCCTCCGCGCAGCAGGCCAGCAGTTCATCGCGCCGTGCCGCCATATCGATGCAATCCGCGGCCCCCTTGAGCATTTTTCGCCAATCCGTACGATCACTGATGTGCTGCTTTAACGCCACCTCCACCAACCCCGACTGTAGCCGGGTCTGCACTTTGAAAATGGGCAATGCCTGCGTGGCACCCTGGTCGATCCAGCGGGTTGGCACCTGGGTGCCGCGGGTGATGCCCACCTTAATGCCGGAGGAGTTGGCCAGATAGACGTAGTGCGGTTGAAAACAGTGGCCCTGAGCCCACTGCTCATCCCGGCAGGTGCCGGCCTCGAAGTGGCAGGTCTCCGGTTTGACGATGCAGCCGTCGCACTCGGGCAGGCTGCGCATACAGGGAAAACAGTAGCCCTGCTGAAAGCTCTTTTTGACCTTGCGGCCGCAGGCCACGCAGTTGATGTTGCCGGTGTGACGCAAGTGAATTGAGCGGCCAATAAACGGGTTGAGCAGCACCCCCGTCTCCCCCTCCTGCCCAACCAGCCTCAAGGTGTATTGCACCGGGTCAGCCAGCGCCACAGCCATTTTTCGTAGATGCCCGCGTTGTGCCATTACGCTGCCAACCCCTTTGCTGCGATCTCATAGACGTTTTTGGAGAGATGCTCTGCCGCCAGAATCCGCTCCAGCTGAGCCTTCATCTGCGCCTGGCGCGACGAGTCAAAGCGACGCCATTGAATCAGCGGTGCCAACAGGCGGGCGGCAATCTGCGGGTTCAGCTCATTGAGCCTCAGCACGCTGTCGGCCAGAAAGCGATACCCTTCGCCATCGGGCTGATGAAACTGGGCCGGGTTGGCACTGCAAAAAGCGCCGATGAGGGAACGCACTTTGTTGGGGTTTTTGATGCTGAACGCTTCATGGCTCTGTAACTGCTTCACATGGGC
>JALTMR010000065.1 GCA_027001525.1 Gammaproteobacteria bacterium | reverse complement strand
CTGACTCCCGACTCTTCCGCCCACGCCTCGTAGTAGTCAAACAGGTTGGCCACCTCGTCCCCCAGACCGATGGCTTCGACATTGAGCGGGTGCTGGGTGTTGTCGGCCTTGGCGAGAAAGAGCATGTCGCCGATCATCTGCGCCATTCGCTCGTACTCTTCCACGTTGGAGTAGAGAATTTCCCGGTACTCGTCCGAGCTGCGGGCCTGGGAGAGCGCCACCTGGGTCTGGGTCATGAGGTTGGTGATGGGGGTGCGCAGCTCATGGGCAATGTCGGCGGAGAAGTTGGACAGGCGGGTGAAGGCCTCTTCCATGCGTTGCAACAGTTCGTTAAATGACAGCGCCAGCTCGGTCAGTTCCACCGGCGTGCTGTCGGGATCGAGCCGGTTGTTGAGCTGATGGGCGCTGGTCTGGCTGATCTGGTCGATGATCTGGTGCAGTGGCCGATGGCCCTGGCGCACGGCAAACCAGCTCATGAGCCCCATGATCACGATGCCACTGACAATCATCAGCCAGAGGGTGTAGCGAAAGGTCTGGAGAAAGTGGAGATGAAAGTCGATGGCAACAGCAACCACAACGGTGTAGGGGCTGTTGCCCTGGCCATCGATCTGGCGGATGAGTATGCGGTAGCTGTGTTTGTCATCGTGCCAGTGCTCCACCCTGGGCGCGGCCTGAAGCCTGGCCGGGGGCAGCGGCACCTTGGAGAGATCGGCCAGGGGGCTGGCGTAGATGGTGCTGCCGTTGGCGTCCTTGATATAGAGCAGCGGCCCGTGGTGGCCCACCAGGATATCGTCAAACCGTTGTTTGATGCGGGCCAGGTCGTGCTCCGGCTGTAACGTAGTGAGCGACTCCTCCACCGCCTGGGCCACGATGTTCAGTTCCTGGGTGTCCTGTTGTTCGAAGTGCTCTTCAAGGGAGCGTTCGATCACCCAGCCAAAGACCAGGAAAACAACGGTGGCCACGGCGCTGAAGAGAAGGGTCAGGCGCAGCGTCAGGGAGGGGGGGCGCTTCATCTAGTCGGCGTCGTCAGGCGTGTCGATCATGTAACCCATGCCACGAACGGTCTGGATAAGCTTGAGATCGAAGTTGTCGTCGATCTTGCCGCGCAGACGACGGATGGCGACATCGATAATGTTGGTGTCGCTGTCAAAATTCATATCCCATACCTGTGATGCAATCAGCGAACGGGGCAGCACCTCGCCCTGGCGGCGCACCAGCAGCTCCAGCAGGGCAAACTCCTTGGCGGTGAGGTGAATCCGCTTGCCGCCCCGGGTAGCCCGGTGGCGGGCCAGATCCAGCTCCAGATCGGCGACGCGCAGGCTCAGCTCGGCAGCCGGGGTATTGCTGCGCCGCAACAGGGTGCGGACACGAGCCAGCAGCTCAGCGAAAACAAAAGGTTTGACGAGGTAGTCATCTGCGCCCAGCTCCAGCCCCTTGACGCGATCATCAACGCTGTCGCGGGCGGTGAGAAAAAGGACTGGCACCTCTTTGCCTGCCTCACGCAGTGACTTCAGAATGCGCCAGCCGTCCACATCGGGCAGCATCACATCGAGCACCAGCAGGTCGTAATCCCCCGTCATGGCCAGGTGGTATCCATCGAGGCCGTTGTGGCTTAAATCGACCACAAAGCCGGCTTCACTCAACCCCTGTTTGAGGTATTCGCCGGTTTTTATCTCGTCTTCAACAATTAGAAGTTTCATGGGTGTGGCAGATTGAATCCCAAATTCGTTAAGCAGGCAGTGTAGTCCAGACCATCTGTCGTAAAGGTGACAGAAACATGACGAAATTGTAATGCAAGTGTCACCTTGGTGACAGCCGGCTCGACTATTCTTGGTCAACATAACTTCCACGGAATGATTGCTATGGCGCTGCCTCGA
>JALTMR010000064.1 GCA_027001525.1 Gammaproteobacteria bacterium | reverse complement strand
CCTCGTCCTCGCCCTCACCGTCATTGCTCTGTTGGGCCGTGAGGCTCTGAAATAGGGTTTTTGTTTGGGCTCAATAGAGAGGCACTACGTAGACTGCCGCGAGAGCGCAGCATTTATGGGGCGTTGATATCGGTTTTCGTCCTTGTTTTACCGGTTTGCTACTACTTGGCAGGGTGCTGGAATTTACAATACGCCATAAATGACAGAGTCCGTTCCAACGAACTGCTTATTCTGGCGCGGCCAAGGTAGGAACCGGCGAAATGTCGGCGCGGGGAAACTCTGTCGGGTTAAGTGTGGTTATATAAGTAATTGAGATAAAAAGGAAATAACAGGGTTCCAAAAACCAAAAGAACCATGGCCTGTAGATTGCTAGGTAGTGCCATCGCGGTCCGAAATGAGCAGGAGGGATCAGCAATGGATATGATGGCACTGAGGCGGCGGATGAGCGAAAGGAGTCTGGCGATGGAGATCACCATTGTTCTCATCCTCAAACTGGTCTTGATTCTGGTGCTCTGGCAGGCCTTTTTCAGCGAACCCCTCGATCAACAACTGACTGAAAAGTCGATGCAGGCGTGGCTCCTGGGTCAGCCTGTTTCCACCGAGACGAAAGGAGCTGCCCATGGTCAGTGAATCGGTTGTCGAACTCTCGCGTTTTCAGTTCGCCGCCACGGCGATGTACCACTTTCTCTTTGTGCCGCTGACCCTGGGGCTCTCCTGGATGCTGGTGATCATGGAGTCGGTCTATGTCATCACCGGCAAGCAAGTTTATAAAGACATGACCCGCTTCTGGGGCAAACTCTTTGGCATCAACTTCGCCCTCGGTGTCACCACCGGTATCACCATGGAATTCCAGTTCGGCACCAACTGGGCCTACTACTCCCATTACGTCGGCGATATCTTCGGCGTGCCCCTGGCCATCGAAGGCTTGATGGCCTTTTTTCTTGAATCGACCTTTGTCGGCCTCTTCTTTTTCGGCTGGGATCGACTCTCCAAGGCGCAACACCTGGGGGTGACCGTCCTCGTCGCCCTTGGCTCCAATCTGTCGGCGCTGTGGATTTTGATCGCCAACGGCTGGATGCAGAACCCGGTGGGGGCCGAGTTCAACTACGAAACCATGCGCATGGAGCTGACCAGCTTCGCCGATATTTTCTTCAACCCGGTAGCGCAGGTGAAGTTTGTTCATACCGTGGCGGCTGGTTACGTTACCGGCGCCATGTTCGTCTTGGCCATCAGTGCCTACTACCTGCTGCGGGGCCGGGACGAGGCCTTCGCCCGCCGCTCCTTTGCCATCGCCTCGGCCTTTGGGCTCGCTTCCATCCTGTCGGTGATCGTTCTCGGTGACGAGAGCGGCTACGAGTTGGGCGATGTGCAGAAGGCCAAGCTCGCCTCCATGGAGGCCGAATGGGAGACCCAGGAGGCACCGGCTTCTTTTACGCTCTTTGGCATTCCCAACCAGGAGAGCCAAACCACCGACTACGCGATCAAGATTCCCTATCTTCTGGGCCTGATCGCCACCCGCTCCATCGATGAAGAGGTAGAAGGGCTGAAAGAGATCATCGAACGCAACGAGGGGCGCATCCGCAACGGCATGATCGCCTATGGCGCGCTGCAGAAACTGCGCCACGGCAGCGATGATCCGGCCACCGTCGAACTGTTCGAGCAACACAAGAATGATTTGGGCTACGGCCTGTTGCTCAAGGCCTATACCGAGCGCGTGGTCGATGCCAGCGAGGAGCAGATCAAGGAGGCCGCACGCAACAGCATTCCCCATGTGGCACCCATTTTCTGGGTCTTTCGCCTGATGGTGGCTTCCGGCTTCATCATGCTGATACTCTTCGCCACCGCTTTCTACTTCTGCGCCAGGCGGGTCGCCTGCCACA
>JALTMR010000063.1 GCA_027001525.1 Gammaproteobacteria bacterium | reverse complement strand
GCAAGAACCCATTCAGAGCCTCTAAGCGGCTCACCTCCAGTGCTCTTTCTCATTCTTGGACTGCTCTTCCTGGGCGCTCTTTTTGGCCCTCAATGGTGGGCTAAACACACCCTTAAACGCCACAGCAAACCGCGACCGGACTTTCCCGGGAGCGGCGGCCAGCTGGCGCGCCACCTGCTGAAAAAGTATGGCCTGGAGCACGTCAAGGTAGAGGCCACGCCACTCGGTGACCACTACGACCCGACCGCCAAGGTCGTCCGCCTGGCACCCGCCCATTTCGATGGACAATCACTCACGGCCGTCGCAGTTGCTGCCCACGAAGTCGGCCACGCAATACAGGATCATAGCGGCTACCGGCCACTGGCGTGGCGCAGCCGGCTGATCGTGCTGTCACAACAGGCAGAGCGTATCGGCTCGGGGCTCATGATGCTGCTCCCCATCGTGGCCGCCGTGACCCGCTCACCTGGGGCCAGTGCAGCGACCTTCGCTCTGGGGCTGGCCACAATGGCCGTCGCCACCGTGATCCACCTGGTGACTTTACCCGTGGAGCTCGACGCCAGTTTCGGCCGGGCACTGCCTATACTGGTCCAGGGGAAATATATCGATGAGAGAGATGAGAAAGCGGCTCGCAGCGTGCTGCGAGCCTGTGCGTTGACCTATGTGGCTGCCTCGCTGGCGAGCCTTTTGAGTCTGTGGCGATGGCTCCGGCTATGGCGCCGTTAAGCCATTGAGGGAACGCCCTGTTTTTGCTTCTTTTGCGGGTAACGGCGCAGATCCAGGGCGTGCCAATCGGCCAGACTCACACTCTGACGGGTTCCGCTGAGGTAGCTCAGCACCACCCGATTGGGCTTACCGTGGTCAAGCACCATGGCCCATACCCTCAAAAACTGGCAGTTAGAGTTGACATACCAAGCACCAATCACCGGCTGCTGTTTCACCTTCACGGGGAACCCTCTCCTTAATCTGTCGCTATGACTAGCTTTATTATTATTCAGTTAAGGGGTCAGTCTACCCGTTTTTTTGGCTAACCACACTTCGAGTCTCCGCAGTTCAGGCAGGTCATACAACCGTCCATCTGAATTGCTGCCTTTGTCTGGCATTTATTGCACAGCTGCGCACCCGCCGGGAATTCACCGCTCCCCGCTGATGAATCAGTGGCCTCGGCCGCCTTGCTCGCCTTTTCAAACTCCTTGCGCTTTTGATCCACCAACTTTTGCTGATGCTCGTCAAGTTCGTCATCTTTCAGCATGCCGATAAAGCGCAGATGAGAGTCGATGGCTTCACCAATCTCCGCCACCAGTGAAGGCATGAACTTGCCCCCCTTCTTGAAGTAGCCACCGCGGGGATCAAACACAGAGTGGAGCTCGTCCACCAGAAAGGTCACATCCCCACCCTTGCGAAACACCGCTGAAATAATCCGGGTCAGCGCCACAATCCACTGAAAGTGGTCCATGTTTTTGGAGTTGATAAAAATCTCGAAGGGACGACGCAACTCGTGCTCTGTGCCCGCATTCAAAATAATGTCGTTGATGGTCACATAAAGAGAGTGCTCGGACAGCGGCGTCTTGATCTTGTAGGTGGAACCCACCAACATCTCCGGACGAGCCACTTTTTCGTGCATCTGGATAACGTTGTCCTCGCCCGCCTTCTCCTGCTCGGAAGCCGGGGCTGGAACAGCAGCCACAGCATCGGGCTCTTCTTCTTTGACCACGCTGTAGCCGACAATCTTTTTTTCAATCTTGATCGCCATTTTATTGCTCCTAAATCAATTCGTTAGCAACCCGCAACGCGCTGCGGGCCAAGCATTTTGCCGAGGCTGGAATCAGCCCTAAAACTTGCCGTAATAGCCCTCTTTGAGCGCATCGTAGAGATTGGCGGCGGTGTGCGTTTCGCCGTCATACTCAATCTCCTCGTGCCCCTTAAGCTCCACCTCGGAGCCATCATCCAGAGTAAAACGATACGTGGTGTTCTCCAGATCTTCGTCCTTCACCAACACCCCCTGGAACGCCTCCGGGTTGAAGCGGAAGGTGGTGCACCCCTTCAGGCCCTGCTCGTAGGCATAGAGATAAATATCCTTGAAATCACCGTAGGCGAATTCGGTCGGCACATTGGCGGTTTTGGAGATGGAAGAGTCGATCCACTTCTGGGCAGCCGCCTGAATATCCACATGGGCTGTTGGGGTGATGTTATCCGCTGTCACGAAATAATCAGGCAATGAGTCCGCCGCATCGCCGTATGGCGTCGCCTTCTCATCGATCAGCTCTCGATAAGCCAATAATTCATAAGACAAAACATCAACTTTCTCTTTGCTTTTCTTGCCTTCGCGAATCACGTTACGTGAATATTGATGGGCAAAACTGGGCTCAATGCCGTTACTCGCGTTATTGGCCAACGAGAGGGAGATCGTGCCGGTGGGGGCAATAGAGCTGTGATGCGTGTAACGCGCGCCCACCTCGGCCAGCTCCTCCACCAGCGCGGGATCCACCTCCGCCACCTTCTGCATATAGTGGCTGTACCTGGCGTGCAGCACCTTGCCCTTCACCTTGCTGCCAACTTTGTAACCATCTCGCTTCATCTCGGGGCGCTTACGCAGCATCTCGGCGGTCACCTTGAACTCCTGATCCATAATCGGGGCCGGGCCTTTTTCCTTGGCCAGGGAGAGCCCGGTGCGCCAGCCCTGCAGGGCCAGCTCCCGCGTGACGCGCTCGGTAAACTGGAGCGACTCAGCGTCGCCATAGGCCATGCGCAACATGGTGACCGTCGATCCCAATCCCAGATAGCCCATACCGTGGCGACGCTTGCTTTCGATTTCATGACGCTGCTCACCCAGCGGCAAGCCATTGATTTCAACCACGTTGTCCAGCATGCGGGTGAAAACATCCACCACTTCGCGGAACTCATCCCAGTCAAAATGGGCATTCTCGGTAAAGGGCTCACGCACAAACTTGGTCAAATTGACCGACCCCAACAGACAGGAGCCATAAGGAGGAAGCGGCTGCTCACCGCAAGGATTGGTGGCCCGCACATTCTCGCAAAACCAGTTATTGTTCATCTCGTTGACTTTATCGATGAGGATAAAACCCGGCTCGGCGTAGTCATAGGTGGAGGACATGATCACATCCCAGAGGCGGCGGGCACGGATGGTTTTATACACCTTGCAGGCCACCAGCCCCTCTTTGTTGGTGACATAGATGCCTTTCACCGGCCACTCGCGCCACAGCACGGTTGCTGTATCGTTCAGGTCGATCCCGTCGAGTTCGACCTCTTTCTCCGTCACGGGAAAAGAGAGCCGCCAGTCGTCATCGCTCTTCACCGCTTCCATAAATTCCTGAGTCACCAGCAGACTCAGGTTGAACTGGCGCAAGCGGCCATCTTCACGCTTGGCCTTGATGAAATCGAGCACATCCGGATGGCTGACATCAAATGTCGCCATCTGAGCCCCGCGACGCCCACCCGCCGAGGAGACGGTAAAGCACATCTTGTCGTAGATATCCATGAACGAGAGCGGGCCGGAAGTGTAGGCCCCAGCCCCTGAAACGTATGCCCCCTTGGGACGCAGCGTTGAAAATTCATAGCCGATACCGCAACCCGCCTTCAGCGTCAGCCCGGCCTCGTGCACCTTGCCCAGAATATCGTCCATCGAATCGCCAATGGTGCCGGAAACGGTGCAGTTAATGGTCGACGTTGCGGGCTTGTGCTCCAGCGCCCCGGCATTGGAAATAATGCGGCCCGCAGGAATCGCCCCGTGGCGCAGCGCCCAGACGAAGCGCTCATACCAGTACTCCTTCTTCTCTTCGTTCTGCTCAACATCAGCCAGGGCACGAGCCACACGCTGATAGGTTGCATCGATGTCGCCATCCACCAGAGCACCATCTTTGCTTTTCAGGCGGTATTTTTTATCCCAGATGTCCAGGGAAGCGGGTTGAAACGCAATATCGGTAGGAGTAATAGACACAGCTTTAAGATGCGCGCTTTTCATTCAGCGACGTCCCCCTCAATTAAAATCCAGGCCAAAGGCAGAAATAAAGTAAGAAAATGTCAAAAAAGCCCCACCCGAAGGTGGCTTTAGGGCTTATTCGGATAACCAACACAACATATTGTGGCTCGGGAGAAATTTAGGCCCTAGATGGTGTGCTGTCAATATTATTTTCAATTTATCGGGAAACTCACTAAAAAACAAAAAGATAGCTGAAAAGGGCGTTTTACCCCCCCGTTGACAACTTTTTGCATAGCCTGTGAATAACTTTATCGATGGCAAAAAAGCAACGGCTAAACACAAATTTTTACCCCGAAAAAACCATGGGCGACCGGAAAGCCCCAAACACCCGGCAACCCGCTATGCCGAAAGAAGCAGCATCTTTCGCATCGTCAATACCGTGCCCCATTCGGGTAAAAAAGGTAGAATCGCCCCTTTGCTCCAGGGGCACCGTCAGTGGATGGGAGCCCCCCGACAACCAGCTAACTATTGATCATGCCCAAGCCATCTCAGGAAGACGCCATCTACGCCCGGCAACACCCCCACCTGGTCGATTTTGAATTCAACGAGTCGGTGGTCAATGTCTTTCCTGACATGATTCGCCGCTCCGTGCCCGGCTACTCCACCCTGGTTCCACTCATCGGCCTGCTGGCTGAGGAGTTCGCCCAGCCCCACAGCCGCTGTTATGACCTAGGCTGTTCGTTAGGCGCGGCCACCCTGGCCATGCGCCATCGCATTCAGCAGGCCGGGGTGGAGATCATTGCCGTGGACAACTCTGCCGCCATGATCGAGCGTGCCCACGATAATATCGATGCCGATATCGACACCACGCCGGTGGAACTCATCTGCGCCGATATTCACCATATCGAAATCAGCAACGCCTCCGTGGTGGTGCTTAACTTCACCCTGCAATTCATCGACCCGGCAGCGCGACTGAATCTGCTGCAAAAAATTGTCGCTGGCCTGCGCCCCGGGGGCGTTCTGCTGCTGTCTGAAAAACTTCGCTTCGATGACGATGCAGAACAGACCCTGCTGACCGACCTGCACCACGCCTTCAAGCGCGCCAACGGCTACAGCGATCTGGAAATTTCGCAAAAACGCACCGCGCTGGATAACGTACTGATTCCCGACACCCTGGAGCAACATCACCAGCGCCTCAAACAGGCCGGATTCAGCAGCAGCCGCCTCTGGTTTCAGTGCCTTAACTTCGCCTCGATTCTGGCCCTCAAATGATCGACTACTCCGCCCTCTACCCGCGCCTCAAGGAGACAGAACTGGCGGCATGGGGTGAACAGCTCCCGGCTCAGATCGCCGATGCTTTTGCCCGCCATGGCGACACCCCCAAGTGGAATGCAGCCAAAGCCAAGCTACCCGACATCGAAGCCAGGCAGCTGGATTTTTCCAGCCCGGCGGTGATGGTTGGCGGTGCCGATGAGGTTGACGAAGCAACGCGGAGCCAGATAGAGAGCGCACTAAAGGAGTTAACGCCCTGGCGTAAAGGCCCGTTTACTATTTTTGGTGTCCATATCGATACCGAGTGGCGCTCGGACTGGAAGTGGGACCGCGTACTGCCCCACCTGTCGCCACTCAGCGGCCGCACCATTCTCGATGTCGGCTGCGGCAGCGGCTACCACTGCTGGCGCATGAAAGGGGAAGGAGCGAAGCTGGTGATCGGCATCGATCCGACGCTCCTTTTCGTGATGCAGTACAACGCCGTCAACCACTTTCTGCCAGACCAGGGCGTCTACGTGCTGCCGCTAGGCATTCAGCACATGCCCCAGCGGTTAGAGGCTTTCGATACCGTCTTCTCCATGGGCGTGCTCTACCATCGCCGCTCCCCCATCGACCACCTCTTCGAACTCAAGGCCTGCCTGCGCCCCGGCGGAGAACTGGTGCTGGAGACTCTGGTTGTCGAAGGCGAAAAGGGGTACAGCCTCATGCCACAGACGCGCTACGCCAAGATGCGCAACGTCTGGTTTATCCCTTCCGTGGCGACGCTGGAACTGTGGCTGCAGCGCGCCGGCTTTCGTGACATCACACTGGCCGACCTCAACCGCACCCGCCTGGAGGAGCAGCGAGCCACACAGTGGATGCAATTTGAATCCCTGGCCGACTTTCTCGACCCCAGCGACCGCAGCAAAACGGCCGAGGGCTACCCCGCCCCCCTGCGCGCCACCCTCATTGCGCGCAAACCGGCTTGAGCCATTTTCTCTGGCGTCGATATCCTATAATCAACGCACCCCACTGATAAACCAGGGAACTGCAGATGAGCCAAGTTAAATACCAAATTATCGTCTCTGGCCAGATCATCGAAGGCTTCGACCTTGCCACGGTCAAGCGTAATGTGGCTCAACTGTTCAAAACCGAAGTCGGCAAAATCGAACCACTTTTCAGCGGCCAGGCCGTGGTGGTCAAAAAAGAGCTGGACGAGGCGAGTGCCAGAAAATACATGATGGCGCTGAAACAGGCGGGGCTGGCCTCCAAAGGCCGCCCCATGAGCACTGCCGGCCAGGAAAAACCCACCGCACCCACGCTGGGCGCAGCCGGTGAGACTCTCGACCAAACACCCCCGCCGCCCACCGCCGACATCAACACGGGTGATCTTAGTGTTGGCCCGGTGGGCGACACGCTGGTCAAACCATCCCCCATTGCCGAGCCCGACATTGATATCAGTGCTTACCAGGTTGAAGCAGCGGGCAGCGACCTTGATCGCCGCCCGCCCCCGGCCAAACCCGATATCAACACCAGCCACATCAGCGTCGACGAGGTTGGCAGCACTCTGGATGAGACCCCGCCAGCCCCCGAACCGGAGATCGCAACAGACCACCTTAGCGTTGCCGAGGCGGGTGAGGAGATTATGAAACACCCCAGCGTGCCACCAGCACAGATCGACACCAGCAAGCTTCAGTTAACGGACTAAGGCCGCGTGCTCATTCTCTCCCACAACGTCACCATACCGGCCCATGAGATCGAGATGCACTTTATTCGCGCTCAAGGGGCCGGAGGGCAAAACGTCAACAAACTCTCGACAGCAGCCCACCTGCGCTTCGACATCAACGCCTCATCACTGCCGCAGCACTACAAAGACCGACTGCTAGCGCTGCGTGACCACCGCATCACGGCCGATGGCGTCATCATCCTCAAAGCCCAGCAGTTTCGTAGTCAGGAGAAAAACAGGGAAGATGCCCTCAACCGCCTGCGCCAGCTCATCAAACAGACGATGATCACCCCAAAGCGCCGCAAACCCACCAAACCAAGCCGGGGAGCCAAGCAACGCCGCATGGACAGCAAAACAAAGCATGGAAAACAGAAAGCGCTCAGGCGCAAGGTCGACTACTGAGCCCGGGAGATTAGCCGTCGCGCCTGCCAAAACCGGTCTCGCCAATAGGGATTGTCCAGCCGTGAAATTGTCACCCCCTTGCTGGTGGAGGCGTGAAGAAACCGCCCCTCCTCCAAATAGACCCCCACATGGCGCACCCGACGACCTGTTTTGAAAAAAACCAGATCGCCGCTGAGCAGCTGGTCACGGCGCACCGCCTGGCCGCGTCTCGATTGCAAAATCGTCGTACGAGGCAACTCAATTCCCAACCTGCTACGAAAGGTCTCCTGCATAAAGGCCGAGCAATCGATCCCCTGCTTGCTCACGCCACCGAGCTGATACTTCGTCCCCTTCCATTCACTGTATTGCTGATACAGCTGTTGCTTCAGGGGGGAGTGAACGGTCAAAGACTGGCGATCCGGCGGCTGAGGCACGGGCAAACTACAGGCATTCAAAACCAAAAGAGAGAGGAGAAACAGGAGGCTGGACACAGAAAA
>JALTMR010000062.1:1437-1884 GCA_027001525.1 Gammaproteobacteria bacterium | reverse complement strand
TCGACGACAAGCTCGCCAACCCAAAACTTAAAGGCGTGCTGAGCCGCATTAGCCAGTATCAGGTCGAAAACCACAATTTGTCTGAACTGATTAACAAATTCTCCAATACCAGTTTCAGCAAACCGGAGTACAACGGACAAAAGCTGGACCTGCACAGCAAAGACATTCTCGGCCATGTGTATGAATACTTTCTTGGCCAGTTTGCCCTGGCCGAAGGTAAACAGGGTGGGCAATATTACACGCCCAAGAGCATCGTCACCCTAATTGTTGAAATGCTCGCCCCCTACAACGGCCGCGTCTATGACCCCGCCATGGGAGCCGGTGGCTTCTTTGTTTCCAATGACAAGTTTCTTGAAGCCCACGCCGCTGAAAAACATTACGATGCCAACGAACAAAAAAAGCACATCTCTGTCTACGGCCAGGAAAGCAACCCCACCACCTGGAAAC
>JALTMR010000062.1:0-1427 GCA_027001525.1 Gammaproteobacteria bacterium | reverse complement strand
CAGCTTTCTGGATGACCAGCACCCGGACCTGCGGGCCAATTACGTCATGGCCAATCCACCCTTCAATATCAAAGACTGGTGGCATGATAAGCTGGAAAATGACGTGCGCTGGAAATACGGCACCCCACCCAAAGGCAACGCCAACTTCGGCTGGATACAGCACATGCTGCACCACCTCAATGATCAGGGTTCAATGGCACTGCTGCTCGCCAACGGTTCCATGAGCTCCAATACCAATAACGAAGGTGAAATTCGCAAGGCGCTAATCGAAGCCGACCTGGTTGAGTGCATGGTGGCTCTGCCCGGGCAGTTGTTCACCAACACACAAATCCCCGCCTGCATCTGGTTTTTGACCAAAGACAAGGCCAATGGCCTGTCGCTGGATAAGAAAAAAACCGACCGGCGCGGTAAAACCCTGTTTATCGATGCCCGCAATCTGGGCTATATGAAAGACCGGGTACTGCGTGACTTCACCCAGGAAGACATCGCCAAAATCGCTGACACCTTCCATACCTGGCAGCAAACCACCTCCAGTCATTCCCGCGAAGGCGGGAATCCATATCAGGATGAAAAGGGATTTTGTTATTCAGCATCGCTCGACGACATAAAAAAACACGACTATGTACTCACACCAGGTCGTTATGTGGGAGCGGCGGATCAAGAGGAAGACAGCGAGCCTTTCACAGAGAAGATGACGCGGTTGACTGCACAGTTAAAAGCGCAGTTTGAGGAATCGGACCGACTAGAGGGTGAGATCAGGAAGAACTTGGCAGGGATTGGTTTCAATGTCTGAGTTTCATACTAAAAAGCTAGGCGATGTCGTTGAATTAGTTATCGATAATAGAGGGAGAAACCCAAAGTCATATGAAGAGAGGGGAATCCCTGTTATTGATAACTTTCTGATTACAAGTGAAGGAAAGGCTAGGTTGTCAGAAGTAAAGAGATTCATTAATGATGAAACATATGATTCTTTCTTGCGTAAATATATTCAAGAAGGTGATGTGCTCATGACCTTAGTTGGTAATGGTTATGGAAAGGTAGCCACAACACCAAAAGAAAAGTGCGCAATAATTCAAAATACAATAGGACTGCGTTGTAACGATCAGAACGATAATCAATACCTCTATTATTTATTGCGGAGTAGTAGAGATGCATTGATGAACTTAAACCGAGGTGCGGCTCAACCTAGCATCAAAGTTGGTGATGTTCTGGATTTAGAGTTTCAATTTCCTTTACTGAAGGAGCAGCAGCGCGTTGCTGGAATTCTGAAAGGCATCGACGATAAAATCGAACTCAACACCCAAACCAACCAAACCCTAGAACAAATCGCCCAGGCCATTTTCAAAAGCTGGTTTGTGGATTTTGAGCCGGTCAAGGCCAAGATGGCGGTACTGAAAGCAGGCGGCACAGCCGAACAGGCCGAGCTT
>JALTMR010000061.1 GCA_027001525.1 Gammaproteobacteria bacterium | reverse complement strand
ATGGTTTTTGATGTGGTGGTGCTGGGTGCCTTTTTGATGGTGAAGGCATCGACGGACATGATGGTGATCTATGTGGCCCTGATCGGTGTTGCCCTGGTGTTCGCCGG
Organism: Gammaproteobacteria bacterium; assembly: GCA_027001525.1. Lineage (GTDB taxonomy): Bacteria > Pseudomonadota > Gammaproteobacteria > Tenderiales > Tenderiaceae > JALTMR01. The sequence continues at coordinate 1,779 of JALTMR010000061.1, read as the reverse complement.
TGAGCGGCTCTTTTTACGTCAACCCGCCCGTCATGAGGAGATGGCAGACCATGACCCGGAAAAATAGAGAAAACGCTGGCCTGCACGATATCCGGCTGCATGGTCGTGGTGGCCAGGGCACGGTCTCGGCAGCGGCGCTGATGGCGCTGGCGGCGTTTGAGGACGGTTTCGAGGCGCAGGCTTTTCCCAAGTTCGGTTCTGAACGGCGCGGTGCACCGGTGGAGGCTTATGTGCGCATTAGCCGCTCGCCGATTCGCACCCATAACCAGGTCTACACTCCCGATGCGGTGGTGATTCAGGATGCCGGACTGCTGCGTTCAGAGCCGCTGTTAAGGGGGCTGAAAAAGGGCGGGTTGATCGTTCTCAACGGTGCGCGTCCAACGCATCACGAGGAGGATGGTTACCGCTGGATCTGTCTGCCCGCCAGCGAAATCGGCCAGCGTCATCTTGGCCGCCCGTTGCCCAATACCGTGTTGCTCGGTGCACTGGCGGCGGCAACGCAGTGGGTGAACTTAACGGCACTGGAGACGGCGGTTGCCAACCATCTGTCCAAAAAGGGGGAGGAGGTAGTGAAGGCCAATATTGGTGCCTTGAGCGAAGGCTATGGGTGCGTGGTGCAAGCAAAGGAGTCAGCGTCGTGAAACAACTTTTGGAAGGCTCTCAAGCCGTTGCGGAAGCCGTGGCGCTGTGTCGGCCCCAGGTCGTGGCGGCCTATCCCATCACCCCCCAGACCCACATCATCGAACGCCTGGCACAGCATGTGGCCGACGGGGATCTGGCGGCGGAGTTTATCAATGCCGAGAGTGAATTCGGGGCTGCCTCCATCGTTTTGGGGGCTGTGGCGGCGGGTGCACGAACCTTTACCGCCACGGCCTCCCAGGGCCTGCTGCTGATGACCGAGGTACTCTACAACATCGCCGGGCTGCGCCTGCCGGTGGTCATGGTCTGTGCCAACCGCGCGGTGGGTGCCCCCATTAATATTTTCAGTGACCATCAGGACAGCATGTCCGTACGCGACGCCGGCTGGATTCAGCTCTATGTAGAGAGCAATCAGGAGGCGGTGGATACCTTGATACAGGCCTACCGCATCGCCGAGTCGTGCGGTCTGCCCGTGATGGTCTGCATGGATGGCTTCCTGCTGACCCACACTTTTGAGCCCGTGGCACTGCCGACACAGTTGGCGGTGGATAATTTTCTGCCGCCGTTTCGTTTCGGGCGCCAGCTTGACCCCGCACGGCCCATGACCCTCGGCGGTGCCAGCGAGGCGGACAACTACCAGGAGTACCGCATTGACCAGCAGTGTGAAATGGAGAACGCCCTGGCAGTGATCGAAGCGTTCGATGCCGAGTTTGAGGAGCAGATCGGCCGCACTTGCGGCGGCCTGCTACAGCCCTACCGTCTGGCGGGGGCTCAGACCGTGCTGCTGGGGATGGGCTCGATGATGGGGGCGGTATGTGATGTGGTGGACACCCTGCGAGACCAGGGGCTTGCCGTGGGGGCGCTGCGTCTGCGCTGTTTTCGACCCTTTCCGGCACAGGCACTGGCGGCGCAGTTAGTTGATGTGCAACGGATCATCGTCCTGGAAAAAGCCATCAGCATCGGCTCCGGCGGCATCGTCGCCGGAGAGGTGCGGGCCGCACTGCACCAGGCCGCTATTCTGACGCCAGTGGAGAGTGTGATTGGTGGCCTGGGGGGGCGCGATCTGACACCCCAGGTGATCGAATCCCTGTTTCAGGCCTCGCCGCCGAAGGAGGCGGGGGCCCCGTTCCGCTTTGCTCC
>JALTMR010000060.1 GCA_027001525.1 Gammaproteobacteria bacterium | reverse complement strand
GGCGGGTACTTTACCCGTACGACGCAGGCGGCGGCTCGCACCTTTCCCTACGTCCGTACGAGCTTCTGCGGTCATTTCAAATTGAGCAGTACTCATTAATATTTCTCCAAAAGTTAAATCACACCCGATCCGCGACCAGATTGGGTGACCTGTAAACCGCAGCCGCCGCTAACCCCGATCAAGGAGCCAGCGGCGGCGGCAATCAATTCTGTTTGCTATTCGATGAAGAGCGAACTCACCGACTCTTCGTTACTCACCCGGCGAATGGTTTCGGCCAGCAATTCAGCCAGACTCAACTGGCGAATGCGGGAGCAAGCCTGCGCTTCGGCGCTCAGCGGAATGGTGTCAGTCACCACCAGCTCATCAAGCTCCGAAGCTTCTATATTGCCCACAGCCGGGCCGGATAAAACGGCATGAGTACTGTAAGCCACCACCCTGAGCGCACCATGCTCTTTCAAGGCTGCCGCCGCCTGGCACAAGGTGCCGGCGGTATCGACCAGGTCATCCACCAGCACGCATGTGCGACCGGCAACCTCACCGATGATATTCATGACCCGCGCCTCGTTAGGTCGAGGGCGACGTTTATCAATAATCGCCAAATCGGCATCATCGAGACGCTTGGCGATCGCCCGGGCACGAACAACGCCGCCCACATCGGGAGAGACCACAACCAGGTCTTCCTGCCGCCCCTTATGGCGCCAGATATCCCCCAACAGGATGGGCGAGGCGTAGATATTATCGACGGGCAGATCAAAAAAGCCCTGAATCTGATCGGCGTGCAAATCCACCGTCAGCACACGATTGGCACCACTCACCGTGATCATGTCAGCCACCACACGGGCCGTGATGGGCACACGGGCCGAGCGCGTGCGGCGATCCTGCCGGGAGTAACCAAAATAGGGGATAACCGCAGTGATACGCGCAGCGGAAGCGCGGCGCATGGCGTCAATCATGACGCACAACTCAATCAAATTATCATTGGTGGGCGCACAGGTAGACTGGACAATGAAAACATCTCGACCACGAACATTCTCCATGATCTCGACCATTACCTCGCCATCACTAAAGCGACCAACGACCGCTTTACCCAGGGAGGTGTCCAGATATTTGACAACCGATTGAGCGAGCTGAGGATTGGCATTCCCGCTGAATACCATCATGCTGCTGTCAGACACGCCGCTTACCTCACGCTCTATTACTTTTTACGAAGCTGGAAAATGGCTGGGGTGCCAGGATTCGAACCTGGGTATGCAGGGATCAAAACCCTGTGCCTTACCGCTTGGCGACACCCCAATAAACTGAAATTGATACTCGAAGGCTGTGTTACAACAAATCAGATCTGGCCAGCCGTTCTAACAACGGTGAACGATTCAGGCCCTTGGCGATGAATGCCTGCCAACCTCTCGGCAGTTGCTTCATTACCTCCTGCGCCTCCGCTTTTTCTGAAAAAGCCGCAAAGATGCAAGCACCTGTACCACTCATGCGAGCCGGGGAAAATTTCCCCAACCAGCACATCGCCTCGTCGACCTCAGGATAGCGTTTGCGAACAACTGACTCACAAACATTTTCCCCTTGCCCTGCGAGAAAGGCCGACATTTTCATCATTTCAGCGTCCCTTGTCAAATCTTTATCGCAAAATATTTCTGCCGTTGAAACGTGGCATGGAGGAACCACCACAAAGTACCACGGCTCGGGAAGCTCAACAGGCCTTAGCACCTCGCCCACACCTTCGGCCCAGGCGGCAGCACCGCGGACAAAAACTGGCACATCAGCTCCCAAACTCAGCCCCAGCCGGGCTAACTGATCAACGGGGAGGTGCAGCCCCCAGAGTTCATTCAACGCCACCAGCGTCGTGGCTGCGTCGGAACTGCCCCCTCCAATGCCTCCC
>JALTMR010000059.1 GCA_027001525.1 Gammaproteobacteria bacterium | reverse complement strand
TATTTAGCACAGAGAATCGAGAAGTTTGAAAAGATTAAAAAATAAAACAACGAACAGAATCAGCACCCGACCTCAAGGTGGCTACCAATACGACAGATAATGACTGGAAAAACGCTGGTAACAGGAAGTGTGCGCAGCGACTCGACCGGACCCGCACCCTTTCGGGTGCACGCCGACCCGCCCCCTCCCCCTCGGAGATCGCGATACACTTTTAAGACAATATGCACTTGTTTCATCGACCCATCCCTGGGCCATCCGTGGCGGTGGAGCATCCTGTGCTCCGTCCATATCCTTGATATGGACAGCCAGTAATTTCCTCAAAAACCGGCTGCAAATGCAAAAGTTGGTCAACTATAATACAGATACTGCCCGGTTGGGAAGACGGTTTTTGCCTGTGCTGAAAAAAAGCACTAGGCCGGCAAAAAAAACACCGGATTTTTGGTCACAGCCACCGCCACGATATAGGCAAAGACCACGATGGCCGCCAGCCAGGCAGCGATCCGCAATCGGGGGCTTTTGCCACCGCGCATCACCACGATCCCCAGAGCGATATAGACCAAAAGTGCCGTAATTTTTGCCAAAAGCCAGGGGGTGGATAAAACACTCAGCTCCAGCCCGACAACCATGGCGATTGCTGTGCCCAGCAACAGAGTATCAATCACATGGGGGGCAATTCTGATCCATTTTCGCTGCATCACCGGGGAGTGCGTGGCCAGCAGAACACCCCGACCAACAAAACCGGATATGGAAAGCATCGCACACAACATATGGATCAGTTTCAAAATTTCCACACAGCACTCCTCCAACTATTCAGGCCGATCAAAAACCAGACCATCTGCCGGGCAATATCACCGGGCAACACAACTAAATTAAACAACGACCAATCGATCGTTAATCGAGAGACCACTGACGCCAGCCTCGAACCAGCGGAAAGTAGAGCGCCATCGCAACGGGACGGTTTTCGAGCTGCTGCATAAAGGCAGCGTAGCGCTCCAGTTGCGGACGGTACTTCTCCTGTTCGGCATCCATGAAGAGTTCCAGGTCGTCCTCGTTACAAGAGCTGGTTTTGTAGTCGATAATCCAGCGCACGCCCTCTTCGTCAATGAACACTCTGTCGAGCACAAGATTGACCACTTGGCCACCGTCCACCCCGGTCAGTTCGTATTCGCAATGGGCATCTTCGTGATCGGACAAAATCCAGCGCCCGCGCTCATCCTCAAGAGCGGCCTGCAGAGCGTCGGCAACCCTCTCTGCGCTAGCCTCCAGCGCCTCATCATCAACGCCGAGGCGCTGTAACTCATCCCGGAATCGATCCCCATCGCTCACCACCCGCTCGGCACCCCAGTGCGCCACGCCCTCTTCAGCAATCTGCTGCAACCACAAATGCACCACCGTGCCTACATGACGAGCCGGGTCGTTCAACAAGCCTGTACTCTGTTGCTCCACCTGCTGCGATGCCAGAGTATCTGACGCCACGGAATTTACACCCCTGCAGGACTGAGGTAGTTGCCAGGAGGCGTCGAGGCGATGCAGCAACGCGCGATCAGCCGGGGCCACTAAAGGCAGGCTCTGCTGATCCGCTTCAACCACGGGGCAACGTTCAAACAGTGCCTCCACCTGAGGCCACAAGAGACCAAGAAGACTGCCGCTAAGCGGCGGCCTTGGCCGCTCTTTTTTAGTATCAAAAGCCACCTGACCCAGCAGGTGCAACTGCTGTTTGGCTCGCGTGGCCGCAACATAGAAGAGCCGACCTAACTCGAAGCGCCCCTTTGCCTTGTCCAGGTCACGCAGATAGCGGTAGATGGGGTCCATGGTTCCCCCAACCGCTTTAACGGGGGCCAGCATCAAATCCGCTTCACCCGCCGCATTAACCCGTTCCATCCACATCAGTAGCGGTGAG
>JALTMR010000058.1 GCA_027001525.1 Gammaproteobacteria bacterium | reverse complement strand
CAACTGATCCCGCAGCACATCCCCCACCGCCCGGATCTCCCCCTGGTATCCAGCGTGCTCGCGCAGGCGTCTGGCCATGGAGTAGGCACGGCCGTCGCGGAAGGTGGGGAATTGCAGGGCAATGACCTGGAAGCGGTCGAGATCCGGCACGATGACGTCCAGGTCATCATCGCCGCTCAAGGTGATGCCGAGGCCGCTGTTACGAGCCAGCAACGTTTCGCGGTGAGCCTGCCAAACCGGCGCAGTGACGATGATGTCACCTTCGGGCAACTGACGGGGGTCGACGTCTGAAGGCAGCATGAGCCATTGGTCGTCCACCCGCTGGCGGTTCTTAATTAGCTGTGTCATAAACCCGTTCCTTAAATGATTCGATGCCGATGCGCTCATAGGTATCAACAAAACGCTCGCCTTCGTGTCGCTGCTCAAGATAGACCTGCACAAGGGTCTCCACCGTGTCGGCAACCCGGTCTTTGGCGATGGCCCGGCCCAGGCGCTTGCCCAGTTTGGCCTCGGTCTCGGCGTAGCCGCCCAGGGTGAACTGATACCACTCCACCCCCCGTTTATCGACTCCCAAAATACCGATATGACCGATGTCGTGATGGGCGCAGCCGTTCATGCAGCCGGACATTTTAAGTTTGATTTCGCCGAGATCGTAGAGGTAGTCGAGGTCTTCAAAGCGGCTTTGAATCTCCTTGGCGATATCGATGGAGCTGGCATTGGCCAGGGCGCAGAAGTCGAGACCCGGGCAGCAGATCATGTCGGCGATGGTGCCGATGTTGGGGGCTGCCAGGTCGGCGGCGGCGAGTTGCTGCCACAGAGCGTAGAGGTCCGACTCCTTCACATCAGCGAGGAGCAGGTTCTGGTCGTGGGTGCTGCGGATCAGGCCAAAGCTGTATCGATCAGCCAGTTCGGCCACCCGGTCCATCTGATCGGCAGAGATGTCGCCGGGGGCGACGCCCGTCGGTTTGAGCGAGATGAACACGGCGCGGTAGCCCTCTACCTTGTGTGCGGCGGTGTTGTACTGAAGCCAGCGCCCGAAGTCAGGCGCCGCCGCGCTCTGCTGATCCAGGTTCGAGGTGATCTCGGTGTCGTAGTCCAGCGGGCGGAAGAATGCCTTGACCCGCTCGATTTCGGCCTCATCCAGACGCAGCTTGTCCTTGATCTTGTACCACTCCTCATCCACCAACGTCCGGAAGGCTTCAACCCCCATGGCGTTGACCAGAATTTTAATGCGCGCCTTATATTTATTGTCGCGCCGACCATGGAGGTTGTAGACGCGGACGATGGCCTCAAGGTAGGAGAGGAGGTGCTGCTTTTCAAGAAAACGGCAGAGTGTTTTGGCGAGGATGGGGGTGCGGCCCAAACCGCCGCCTACGCTGACCTCAAATCCGCTCTCACCGGCATCATTACGGACGATACGCAGGCCGATGTCGTGCACCAGTGTCGCGGCCCGGTCTTTGCTGGCACCCGTTACGGCAATTTTGAATTTGCGCGGCAGATAGGCGAACTCGGGGTGCAGTGTCGACCACTGGCGAATGATTTCGCAATAGGGCCGGGGGTCTTCCAGTTCATCGGCGGCAATGCCGGCCAACGGATCGGTGGTGGTGTTGCGTATGCAGTTGCCGCTGGTCTGGATGGCGTGCATCTGTACCTCGGCCAGCTCGGCCAGAATATCGGGGATATCCTCAATTTCCGGCCAGTTGAACTGAATGTTCTGACGTGTGGTGAAGTGGCCGTAGCCCCGGTCATAGCGGCGGGCGATATGGGCCAGTTGGCGCATCTGCCGGGCGGCCATCAGTCCGTAGGGGATGGCCACGCGCAGCATGGGGGCGTGGCGCTGAACGTAAACCCCGTTCATCAGGCGCAGGGCAAGAAACTCATCCTCCCCCAGCTCACCGGCCAGAAAGCGGCGTGTCTGGTCGCGAAACTGGGCAACCCGCTCGTCCACGATCCGTTGGTCAACCTGGTCGTAAATATACATTCCGGGGCCTTTGTGGCTCGATGCTGTGACGCCTGGGGCGTCGGCCAGGTTACTGGTTTGTGCGGCTGTGCTTATTGTCATCGTATTTGTCTTCAAGGGGAGGCCGATTAAATAATGGACCTAAGATAACGGTATTTTTATATAAGATAAATGAATTGTTCTTTATATGAATATCATGTTTTATTATTTCAAAGGGAGGTGAAGTGGTTTTCGGGAAGGGGTGAAAACAGGCCTGTGACGCCGGTCCTCCGGGTTTGTTATACTTGCGGCCGTTTCTGCTTGGCCCCGGTAGCTCAGCTGTATAGAGCAATCCCCTCCTAAGGGATAGGTCGCAGGTTAGAATCCTGCCCGGGGCGCCACTTTCCCTTCTTCCCAAATCTCACCACGAACGGTGATTGAGAACGCCTCTCAGGTATCGCTGCGTTTTTTCTGGGCCATCCGTTGCAGTGCCATAACCATGCGGCTTATCTGGCGCTGTTGGGGAGGCACCAGTTTTAAGAATTCACAGCCCATAAAGGCCGGTTCGTGGGGTTCAGCCTTGCGCTTGACCAGGCGTACATCGATATCGCAGATCAGTTCCTCGTTGCGATCCACCGGAGAGGCAAAAACGCACTCCAGCGTCTGGCCAACCTCCACCTGGTCTGGGACATCCTGTGGGAAGCGGATGCCCAGGCCACCGGCGGAGAGATCTTTCATCTCTCCTTTGATAACGCTGGCCGTCTCCTCAATGGTCAAGGTCACAGGCACCGGGTGCGCCGCACTGACGGCAACACGAACGCTGGCGCGGCGCTGTAAATAGTGCAGGGCAGGGGGGAGGCGGGAGACGTAGTAAGCGATGCCACCGTCATCGTTTACCTTGTCGATCTCCACATCGAATTCGAGATGAACACCCTGGGTCTGCCCCTTGATTCGACATCGGCGTGTTTTACTGATGAGGATATGGCCGGAGGCCGGTTTCAGCTCGTCCAGCGTGAGGTAGTTTTCATCCAGAGAGACGTCAAGAATGGCTGAGTTGTATGCCTGTTTGTCTCCCTTGAGGCTGACGCCGAGCAACGCCCGCTCTTTTTTGAGCCGGTTGAGCAGTGAGAATATTCTGATTTGATCGGTCAGGGTTTCCATCAAACAATGCGCGCCATCTGTGCCGATTACCTGGCGTCAGGCCTTGGCCAGTGATCCGCTGCCGGGGTTCGATCTCGTCTCTCCGCCGGGGCCATAAGTCAGCTCCTGGCTGCCGTTCTGCCCCCTTAGAATGGAGAGGGCCACTTCAACGGATTGCCGGGTGGCAGCGATCATCTGTCCGTTGACCTGATTCTGTTGTTTCGATTGTGCCAACACCTCGTTTAACTTTTTTACTGCCGCATTGAATCCCGCTGCCCTGCCGTCCGGTAGTTGGCGGGCGTAGTCGTTCAACCCCTCGGCGGAGAGTGTCAGCCCTTTGGCGGCCAGAAGCTCCCCCTGTTGGCTGGCCAGTTGCTCCAGTGAGCTGGTGAGTTGAATTTTCTCTTCGCTCAGGGCTTTTATCCTGTCCGCGTCTCGGGCTTTCAAGGCGTTGTTCTCATCCAGCAGAACGCGGTGGAGCGAGGTGGCCACTGTTAACTGTGTTCTGACTAGCTCTTCCATCGCGATCTCCTGTGTCACATTTATTGAGTTACGCCCTGGCGCGGTTAAGTGCCGACTCGAAGTTCATGATCTTCTCTGCCATTTGGCTGAAATTGCTGCTGTTCTGTATTTGATCAACAACGCTGCGAACCTGGGAGACCCGCTGCAAGTCCACTACGGGCAGGGAGGAGACCTGCTGTTCCAGTCCGCTCAGCGTGTCCGCCGCCGCGGTGATTGCCACGGTGTCCTGCGCCGAAACGGGGGGGCTGCCTGGCGCGCCGTTGCGCCCGGCCAGGGGGGATGAAGAACTCTCTGAAGTACCTTTCACAAGAGACAAGGTGTGGTTAGAGATTTCGATAGCCATGATGTACCTCAATTGCTCAAAATCTAGTTAAATTAGCGGTCGATCTCAAAGAGACTTAACTGCACGTCAAACAGGCTGGTGTGCTGCCCGGGCACCCTTACATCGGAACTTTTACGATGCCGGGACTGTAGGCGATGGCCTCGATTTTTCGTTTGGATGAGAGATTCTCCACCGGGATCAGTTCGCCTTTGCCGGCGTCTTTGAGCGCTTTTCCCTGCATGCGCACAGCGACGCCTGATATCTCTGCAATGATGACAACTTTATGACCGCGCCGAATGATCTTGTTGGTGTCGAGGTCGTAGGGGCTCAACGCCGAGCCGGCCATCAGCGTGCGTTTGGGCTGGCGACCAACCACCTCTTCAATACGCTGGAAATAGCCCGTCCTGAGCGACGTCACCTCCCGCTCCTCAAGCCGTACATCGTCCGCAGTTAGCTGGAGCTGGCGTGCCAGGGGGCGGTTGGCCACCACCACCTGGGTGTAGGACTTGACCGTCACCGGCACATGCACTGTCCAGGGGGTGCTACCGAGGCATTTGACGCTGATGGTGGCATTGCCCGAGCGGTGGCTGTTTTGCAGGGGCTGAGCCGTCAGCGGCTGGTCGCAGCGCTTGAGGCGCAAACGACTGTCAAGATGGCCCGCCTCTATCTCCGTGCGTTGGTGCGACCGGGTGCTGATGCCGGCTTTTACCCACTGCTCCGCCACGGCTCTGATCTCGTCCAGTGGTTGAATGTCACCGCGGGCCAGAGCGGGCAACGACAGAGACAGCCCCAGCACAAGCGCTGTCACACGAAGACTCAGGGAGTGCATGTTTAATGGCCGCCAATGATTTGTCATGCTGGAAACAGCAGCAAAGAGTGTGCCGTTACCGGCGCTCAAGAATAGTTCCAGACAGACGATATAACCTCTTGTGAAAAAACTTCTTATAGAGTGAAGAGGGGATCGCCGAACATGGCTGGAGTAATGGACTCGGTAGACCAACGTACGCAGTTGGCTGGTCATAATCGTCTGGAATTGTTGACGTTCAGATTGGGGCAGAGACAGCGCTTCGGTATTAACGTATTCAAAATTCAGGAGGTGGTTCAGTGCCCGCCTCTGTCGCAAATCCCCCATGCCCACGCGGTGGTGCGTGGTGTGGCCACCATGCGCGGCAAAACCATTCCGGTGATCGATCTCCGCATGGCAGTGGGTGGCCCCCCTACCGAAGATCTGGCGGGTTGCTTCATGATCGTTACCGAGTACAACCGCTCGGTGCAGGCATTTCTGGTCAGCGGGGTGGAGCGTATCGTCAATCTGACGTGGGAAGAGATTCTGCCGCCGCCCAAGGGGTCGGGCAAAAACAGCTACCTCACGGCCGTGACCAATATAGACGACGAGCTGGTTGAGATTATTGACGTTGAGAAGGTGTTGTCTGAAGTGGGCAATGTATCACTTGAGGTCTCACCGGAAGTGCTCGAAGGCGTGGATGATGTCATTCGCCAGCAGCACATCCTGGTGGCTGATGACTCCAGCGTGGCGAGAAACCAGATCAAGCGCACACTGGACCAGCTCGGTATCGAGTGCACGTTGACGCAAAACGGCCGAGAGGCCCTGCACACCCTGAAAGATTGGGTGCGCCGTGGTGACGAGCGCCTGGGGAAGTTGATCATGTTGATCTCTGACGTGGAGATGCCCGATATGGATGGTTACACCCTGACGACGGAGATCAGAAAGGATCCCGATTTAAAGGATCTCTTCATCATGTTGCACACCTCGCTGAGCGGCACGTTTAACGAGAGCATTGTTAAGAAGGTAGGTGCAGACCGTTTTCTGCCAAAGTTCAAGCCGGATGAACTGGCCGGTGACGTGTTGGCCCTTGTCAAAGAGATTCTTGAAAAGCGCCATGCCGGGCAAAGCGATCATCAAAGTGCATAGCACCCAGGGCGAGTTGACTCGTGCCGGGGGCTGGCATTTGATGGCGAGATAACCGGCATCAACCAGCAGGGAAGAATGTGAGCAATCTAACGATTTCAAGCCAAGAGTACGATGCCTTCAGAGCTTTTCTGGAAGAGGCCTGCGGCATTGTGTTGGGGGAGAACAAACACTATCTGGTCTCCAGCCGTCTGGGGCGTTTGATGAAAGAGTTTGACTCCACTTCCATCGGTGATTTGATTGCCAAAATGAAACGCCAGCCGCGCTCGGGTCTGCGCGAGCGGGTGATCGATGCCATGACGACTAATGAGACGCTGTGGTTTCGTGACAACCACCCTTATGCACTGCTGGCCGATTTTGTTCTGCCCGAGATCGCCAAAACGCGCCCGCCCAAACTGAAGATCTGGTCGGCCGCTTGCTCCTCAGGGCAGGAGCCGTACTCCATCAGCATGATCGCTCAGGAGTACCTGAAAAAACGTCCCGGCAGTCTCAAGGATAATATCCAGATTACCGCGACGGATATCTCGCCCACCATGTTGAGTCACGCCAAGGAGGCGCTATACGACAGCCTGGCGCTATCACGCGGACTCTCTCCCGAACGTAAACAGATGTTTTTCACTCAGGAGGGAGATCAGTGGCGCGTCAACGAAAATATCCGCCGGCGGGTGACATTCAAAGAGCTTAATTTGATGAACTCCTACGCGCCTCTGGGCAAGTTCGATATTATTTTCTGCCGCAATGTATTGATCTATTTTTCAGCCGAATTAAAGCGAGACATTCTCAATCGCATGGCCCAGGCTTTGGTGCCAGGCGGCTACCTCTTTCTTGGCTCCACCGAAACCCTCGCCAGTTATTGCGATGAATTTGATACTGTCAGACACCAGGGCGGCATCGTCTACCAGGTCAAAGATAAAGCCACCGCCGGCACTGCCAACAAGGTCAACTTTCAAATGCGGCGTTAGTCTGAGGGTACGGATTGACGATATTGTTTGTTACACCACACGAGTACTGCGGCCCGGCATCTATTCTTGGCTGCGGCTGCTTCCCCATTGTTTGAGTCTCACACCATAGCGCCGTATAGTTCCATCTTCTTGCCTGCGTGAGCGGGCTATCGAGTGCCTCTTTTCAACAGCTTTCTCATTCCAATTTCCAATAGTTTGTCAGGGGTAACAACCATGAAGGTATGGATTGAACGGCGACGTTCTCAGGAAAGTGACTACAGCCCCCGGCCGTTTAACTCCTCGGCGGTAGACAGTGATTACCAGCGTGACCGGGCGCGGGTGATTCACTCCTCGGCCTTTCGGCGCATGCAGTCCAAAACCCAGGTACTGGGCATTGGTGAAAGTGATTTTTATCGTACCCGTTTGACCCACTCGCTGGAGGTGGCTCAGATTGGTTCGGGTATTTGTGAAGCCCTGCGGGCCAGATACGCGGCACAGGAGGACTATCAGCAGTGGATCCCCTCGCTGAGTTTGATTGAGGTGATCGGCCTGTGTCATGACATCGGTCACCCTCCCTTTGGTCACGGGGGCGAGGTGGCGCTCAATCGCATGATGAGTGATTCTGGCGGCTTCGAAGGCAACGGTCAGACGCTGCGCATTTTGTCAAAGCTGGGGGAGTACTCACCTGCACACGGTCTCGATCTGACCCGGCGCACCTTGCTCGGCGTGTTGAAATACCCCTGCCTCTACTCGACGGTGAAAAACTTTCCCGCAGCGCAGGGCGACGATGATCGCAGCACCAACATCGATCGCTGGATTCCACCCAAATGTATTCTCGATGACGACAGCGATGTGCTGGCGTGGATTCTCGAACCCTTCAGTGATGAGGACAGACGCCGGTTTGTTGCCATTGAACGGCGCGAGGGCAAACATCATCGCGCGCTCCACAAGTCGTTCGATACCTCCATCATGGATATCGCTGACGACATTGCCTACGGGGTGCACGACCTTGAGGATGCCCTGGCCATGGAGCTGGTGACCCTGGCCCGCTGGCGCAAGGAGGTGGCGG
>JALTMR010000057.1 GCA_027001525.1 Gammaproteobacteria bacterium | reverse complement strand
GAGTTTACCGATACCGTCTGGAGCAGCACGCCATCCCTGAAAATCTCATAGCCCGCCAGATCGCTCTCCTGATTGGCATCCCAGTTCAGGCTCAACTCACTGGATGATTCAGCGCTTACCGACAACCCAACAGGCGTGGCAGGAGGCGTGGTATCAGCCGCTGGAGCCAGTGTCGTGACACATACCGAAGCACTTTCAGCCGAGCGGTTTCCAGCTGTGTCATAGGCCCGCAGCGAATAGCAGAATTCGGTTGATGGCGTCAGCCCGGCGTCGTCATATGAGTTTACCGATACCGTCTGGAGCAGCACGCCATCCCTGAAAATCTCATAGCCCGCCAGATCGCTCTCCTGATTGGCATCCCAGTTCAGGTTGATCAGACTGGATGACTCGGCGCTTGCCGTCAGGCCGACGGGCGTGACAGGAGGCGTCGTATCAGCGTCTGGCTCTGATTCTGCTTCCGATGCGCCACCGCCCCCACAAGCAGAGAGCACGGCCACCAGACACATCATCAAGATAAACGACAAGAACCTGCTTCCGACAACCAACCTTTTGCCAAGGTTGTTTACTCCCACATTAGCTATATTGATGACTTGCATGAATTTTCCCCTGCCTTACCCAGAAATTACCCGCCCCAATGAATGGAGTCTGCTTAGAAAATCAACCTGATATCACCTGACCGAGATGGCCCCATCGCCGCCCGTCACCCACCAACAGAAAACCAACACCTCTGTCCACCATACGCAACAGCAAAATTCGGCCTATTGCAATCACCCTTCTCCAGAGCACAATGAAGACATCCAACAGGCTGGACACCCCCATTGGTCTGCGCGCAACGAGACTGCCGATAGAGGGTTTTCCACTATCGGAGGCAACTTTGTCGCTGTAGACTTGAATAACCGACGGGGCTGATTTGCTTTTGTCAGGATGGTCACCCTCTCGGGTGATAATTCTCTCTATGGATCGCTTCACCGCTATCAAATCCCTTTGAACTGCGTGGATTGACCATCGTAAAATGGTCGTGATGCTGGAGCAATAGCGGTTAAAACTGTTGCAATCAAAAAGGCTCGATATTTGGGCCTTATATTGGCATGATCCCCGATTTCAGAATAGCTCGCGATCCGTCCTGGTGTTGGGAGCGCTTCAAGCGATATTCAAAATAGCGTTTATACTGCTACGCCCATCTCGCACCCTTGCCAAACAGATCCAGATGAAGTTGTGAAAAATACCGCTATTCAAATTTTAAAAACCACCTTCGGCTACGACAGTTTCCGCCCCTATCAGGAGGAGATCGTCAGCAACGTTATCGCCGGTGGCGACACCCTGGTGCTGATGCCCACCGGCGGCGGCAAGTCGCTCTGTTACCAGATTCCGGCGCTGGTGCGCGAAGGGGTCGGCATCGTCGTCTCGCCGCTTATCGCCCTGATGCAGGATCAGGTCGATGCCCTGCGCCAGAACGGTGTGCGCGCCGCCTATCTCAACTCCTCGCTGGAGGCGGGCGAGGCGCGGGCGGTGGAGCGGCAACTGCTCGACGGCCAGCTCGATCTGCTCTACCTCGCCCCCGAGCGGCTGATGAACGAACAGACCCTGAATCTGCTGGAGCGCAGCCCGCTGGCGCTGTTCGCCATCGACGAGGCCCACTGCGTCTCCCAGTGGGGCCACGATTTCCGCCCCGAATACCGGCAGCTGACGGTGCTCCACGAACGCTTCCCCGACATCCCCCGCATCGCCCTCACCGCCACCGCCGACGAACCGACCCGCAAGGAGATTATCGAACGGCTGAAGCTGGAGCAGGCCAGAATCTTCGTCACCGGCTTCGACCGTCCCAACATCCGCTATCGCATCACCGAAATGAAGAACGCCCGCGAACAGCTGCTGCGCTTCATCCGCAACGAACACGAAGGCG
>JALTMR010000056.1 GCA_027001525.1 Gammaproteobacteria bacterium | reverse complement strand
CCTGGGGGATCTGGCGGCCGGCACCTTGGTGGTCCACCATCAGGCGGTGCCGCCGGCCCGTCGCCTCGATGTGGCAGGGGTCAGGCCGTTGCCCGTTTCCCTGACCCTGGATGAGCGGCGGGCGCTACTCGATTTTTCTGAAAGCGTCGGCCGCCTCTCGCCCCAGCGCCAGCAGGAGCTGGCCAATATTCTTACCCCGCTGAGCGGCCGCCAGGACGGTGAGGCCGTGGCTGCGCTGGCCCGTTTTGCCAACACCCTGACGGGGCGCGAATGAAACAGCAGCAGTTCGAGGCGCAATTTTCGCCGTTGTGGCAGCAGTTTGAGCAGACGCTGCGCCAGCTGGAGGGCGAGGCGCTGGAGGAGGCGACGCTGGCCGGGAGTGACTTTGCTGCGGACTACCGCCGTCTCTGCCACCACCTCTCTCTCGCCCGTGAGCGCCAGTACAGCAGCCAACTGGTGGAGCGGCTTAACGCCCTGGCACTGCGCGGTCATCAGCAGCTCTACCATCGTAAAACGGAGTTGCTGGCGAGTTTTCTGCGGTTTGTCGTGGGGGATTTTCCCCGGCTGGTTCGGCGTGAGTGGCGCTTCTGCCTGCTGGCGTCTGCGTTGCTTTATCTCCCCGGCCTGTTGCTGTTTGTCTCGGTCTGGCGCTATCCCGAGTTGATCTACGCCATGCTCGACCCCTACCGGGTGGCGCAGTTCGAGAGCATGTACGACCCGGCGGCTGAACACGTTGGCCGGCTGCGTGATGCCGGCAGCGACCTCAGCATGTTTGGCTTCTATATCCAGAACAATATTGGCGTCAGCTTTCGCACCTTTGCCGGCGGACTGCTCTACGGTCTGGGGTCGATCTTTTTCCTTGCCTACAATGGTGCCCTTTTTGGCGCGCTGGCGGCCCATCTCCTGGCGATGGATTATCACACCACCTTCTTCCCCTTTGTGGTGGGTCACGGCGCGTTTGAGCTGACGGCCATTGCGCTTAGCGGCGCGGCGGGGTTGAAGTTGGGCTGGGCGCTGCTGGCACCTGGGCGGCAACCCCGCTTGGTGGCGCTGAAAGCCGCTGCCAGGGTGGCGATCAAACTCATGTACGGCGTTATATTGATGCTGGTGATGGCCGCCTTTGTGGAGGCCTTCTGGTCATCCAGCGCGCTGGTGGCCCCGTGGGGGAAGTACCTGGTGGGCGCGACGCTGTGGGCGTTTGTACTGCTCTATTTCGTGCGCATGGGGCGGGGTGGTTATGGATCTTGAGCGCATCAGCAGCCAGGTTCGCCCCCGTTCCCGCTGGGAGGCCGCCGACCTGGGTCTGCTCATGGGGCGAGCCTGGTGGGGGCTGCTGCTGAAGGTCTGGCTGGTGCTGACGCTGCCTGTGTTTGTCGTGCTTCAGTTGCTTCTATTTGACCACCCGTTACTGGCACCGCTGCTGTTCTGGTGGTTCAAGCCGATCTGGGAGCGGCCCCTGCTCCACATCCTCAGCCAGGCGCTGTTTGGCCATGTGCCGACGCTTAAAGAGACCTTGCGGGTCTTGCCGCGGCTGGCGGCGCAACAGTGGTTTGCGTCGCTGACCTGGCGTCGTTTCAGTCTCAGCCGCTCGATGGACCTGCCGTTGGTGCAGCTGGAGGGGCTGGCGGGGGCGGCGCGCAGCAAGCGCCTGCAGGTGCTGCACGGTGTCAGCGGGGCCGGAGCCGGTTGGCTGACGGTGATCGGTATCCAGATCGAGCTAGCCATCGCCCTGGCGCTGCTGGTGCTGTTGATGGTCTTTATCCCTCCCGAGATGGCTGTGGACTGGCAGAGCGTTCTGGCAGCCGACAGCACGCTGGCCCACTGGCTGGGCAACACGAGCGCCTACATCGGCATGAGCCTGGTAGCACCGTTCTACGTTGCAGCCGGTTTTTCCCTTTATCTT
>JALTMR010000055.1 GCA_027001525.1 Gammaproteobacteria bacterium | reverse complement strand
AAGCAGGGCAAGGTAGGGCATATTCTCTCATGGGGTTTACCGTCCCTGGTGGTTGCGGATTGAAGCTGTGGCCCACCACTTCCTGTGTCGGGCTGATGCGGTTGAACGAAAGGGCAAGGCGTGGCCTCTCGCTAATTCCTAATTCAGAGGGTGATTAAACCAGTGTCGGCATGATCTCGTCAAAGTGGTGAAAGGCGGCAAACTCGGTGGTGGGCCGGGCAGGCTGGCAGCTGTCGGGTTTGCAGGCGGCCAACAGGTGGCGAATGCCGAACTGCCGGGCTGAGCGCAGGGCCACCAGATTGTCGTCCACCAGCAGGGTGCGGGCGGGATCAAAGGGCTCCAGCGCCTGGAGTTTTTTCCAGCACAGTACCTCTTCTTTGGGGACGCCCACCTCGTGTACCGAGATGAGGCGGTCGAGGTGGTTGTCCAGCCGCGTGTGTTCAAGCTTCAGTGCCAGGCTGTCGGGGTGGGCATTGGTGACGAGGATGGTGCGTTTGCCCTGCTGCCGGAGCCGGTCCATAAAATCGGTAGCGCCCTCCAGAATCGCAATCAGGTGCACAATGTCTTTTTTCAGATCGACGATATCGAGCCCCAGCAGCTCGCTCCAGTAGTCGAGGCAGTACCAGTCCAGCGTCCCCGCTACCTTGCTGAAGTGGGGCTCCAGCACTCGCTTGGCGGTGGCAATGTCGAGGCCGCGGGTGAAGGCGTAGCGCCGGGGCAAGTGCTCCTGCCAGAAAAAGGTGTCGAAGTTGAGGTCGAGCAGGGTGCCGTCCATGTCCAGCAGTACGCACTCAATCTCGTCCCAGGGTAGCGTGAGGGTGTTTTTCAAAATCGTCGATGACCTGTGTCGGGGGTTTCAGTGAAGAGAGTTGCTCCCGCTATAATAGGCCATGCGAAAAAAACCTGAAATTATCGCCGCGACGACGGTGGCCCGCAGCCGCCTTTTTTGTGTCGAGCAACTCGACCTCAAATTCAGCAACGGCGTGGAAGTGAGCTATGAAAGGCTCAGGGGCTCCAAGGGCGGGGCGGTGATGATCGTGCCCATGGCCGACGATGAAACCGTGCTGCTGATTCGTGAATATGCCGCCGGGGTGGAGCGCTACGAGCTGGGGCTGCCCAAGGGGCGTATCGAGGCGGGTGAAGCGCCGTTGGACGCCGCCAATCGTGAGCTGATGGAAGAGGTGGGGCACGGTGCCCACCGCCTTGAACTTCTGACGACGTTGACACTGGCCCCCGCCTATTTCGGCCACCACACTGATGTGGTACTGGCTCGGGAGCTCTACCCCAAACGTCTGGCAGGAGATGAGCCGGAGGAGATTGAAGTCGTGCCCTGGCGCCTCGATTGCCTGCATGAACTGATTGCCGGTGGCGAGTGCAGCGAGGCGCGCAGCATCGCCGCGCTGTTTATGGTGAGGGATCTGCTGGCCGATGGCTGAGTCAACCTTTGCGCTGCCAGCGCAGCTTTTTCGCGGGGATCGGCGGCTGCGTATTGCCTTGGTGGGGATGCCTCACAGTGGCAAAAGCACGCTGTTTGATGCGGTGTCGAGTACCTCGATTTTTCGCGGCAAGCTGGCCGGCAGTGATCGCGGCTACGGCGAGTGTCGGGTGCAGATCGGCCTCGATGAAGCGAGCCTGATCGACCTGCCCAGTATCCAGTCCCTCTCCCGGCTCCCCAACGATGATCTGGTGACGTTGAAGTACCTGCTCTGGGGCGATGAGCTGCCGCTGGTCTCGCGTCACGACCCGGAAGGCCCGCCCGCACCCTTCGCGCCGCCCGATGTGATTATCCAGATCATTGATGCCACCCAGTTGGCCCAGCACCTGGAATTGACGCTGGAGCTGAGTCAGCTGGGGCGACCGCTGGTGATCGCCCTGAACCGTATGGATGAAGCCCGTGATCGCGGTATGCACAT
>JALTMR010000054.1 GCA_027001525.1 Gammaproteobacteria bacterium | reverse complement strand
AGTTTAAAGAGCTTCTACAAGGGTTTTAATCATGATGCTCATCCGATGGCCATTATGGTGGGCGTGGTGGGTTCTCTTTCAGCGTTCTATCACGACTCCACCGATGTGATGAACCCCGCCCACCGGGAGATTGCCGCTCACCGCCTGATTGCAAAAATGCCCACCATTGCCGCAGCCAGTTACAAACACTCCATCGGCGAGCCCTACGTTTATCCTCACAATCGCCTGAGCTACAGCGGCAACCTTTTAAACATGATGTTTTCGGTGCCTTGCGAAGACTATGAGGTAGACCCGGTGGCGCAAAAGGCGCTGGATCTGATCTTTATCCTTCATGCCGACCATGAACAAAACGCCAGTACCTCAACAATTCGCCTGGCGGGCAGCTCGGCAGCCAACCCGTTTGCCTGCGTTGCGTCTGGTATTGCGGCGCTGTGGGGGCCCGCTCATGGCGGGGCGAATGAGGCGGTCCTGCATATGCTGGATGAGATTGGTACGGTGGATAATATTCCCAAGTATCTGGCAAAGGCCAAAGATAAAAGTGATCCCTTTCGCCTGATGGGTTTTGGTCATCGAATCTATAAAAATTATGACCCCAGGGCCAAATTGATTCGTAAGATGTGCCATGAGGTGCTGGCCAAGCTGGGTAATGAAGACGATCCGTTATTTGAGCTGGCGCTTAAACTGGAAGAGATCGCGCTGAATGATGATTACTTCAAAGAGCGCAGCCTCTATCCCAACGTCGATTTCTATTCCGGGATCATTTATAAAGTGCTCGGTATTCCCACCAACATGTTTACCGTCATGTTTGCCATTGCCCGGACCGTGGGGTGGGTGGCGCAGTGGACGGAAATGGTAGGTGACCCCAAGTACCGCATCGCTCGTCCGCGCCAGCTCTACGTGGGGGCCGAGCGGCGTAACTTCGTTGAGATGAACAAGCGCTAGCGATCTTCCTCTTCGGAGCTGCTGTGCAGCAGCTCCTCCACACCTTGTAGGTTAGCCCGGGGCATGGGTTTACCCGTCACCGGGCTGCAAGGGGCCTGGCGCAGCCCCACAAGATCAAACACTGTCAAACTTACCGTTACATCATCCAGAACAACTTGATAGAGAGGCAGTTCCAGTACTTCGCCATTCGCCATGGTGGCCTGTTGGCTGCCGAGTTCGTAGGGGATGTGGTTTTCCATAAGAAAGAGGCTGACGGCATCGGCGGGTTCCGCAAACAGATGCAATGAGACGCCGGAAAACTCGGTGGCACTGCCATCGAGCACGGGGCCGACAAGGCGGGGCTGGAATGGCCTCAAAAAGGCCATCGCCTGGCAGCTGATCTCCCTTAATTGAGCCAGGTGCTGTGGCTGCGAGCCGCCCTTGAACAGGCGTTGGTACTCAAACAGTGCAGCCTGGATCTCGTCATTACGAGGCAAATTGTGGGTGTGAGGGGCATGGAGCCGCTCCGCAGCCTTGTGTTTGGCGATGTGGAAATTCTCAATTCCTTCGTCCGCCATAATCCGCGCAGCTTCTGTGGCCAGTTGTTGGCGCATTCGCAGGTCTTTGGTGTTGCCGCTGTGGTGTGGTTTTTTGTTCATATTGGGTGGTCAGGAGCCTGTCGGACTTTGGGTGAATCTGTTGTGAAAGAGCAAGCTGTTTCGGCTCATGCTATCGATCGTTCTCGTTAAATACGCGCAATATTCACTTCAAATGTTTAATCGTTGTGATCACCCAAGTCTGACAAGCGCCTAGAAAAGCAGTTGGGGCGTCTGTTCATCGGATGAGTTGGCGTGTGGCGCGGACACCGAGTCATCGATATCCGGGGTACGCTTTTGTGGTGCGTACTCCACCCGGAAGGTTTCAAATATGGCATTTTTCTGATGGGCGCCGGCCAACAGGCCCGTGTCAGGGTCGATGCGTACAGTGATCATGC
>JALTMR010000053.1 GCA_027001525.1 Gammaproteobacteria bacterium | reverse complement strand
TCATCCAACTGGTAGAACGCCTGTTTGATTTTCTCCTTCAGCGCCAGCTCAAGCGCGCTGCGCATCGCCCAGGGGTACTGCGGAAAGGGAGCGGATTCCGCCAGCACATTTACTCTGGCTGCATCGATCACACCGCGCTCCAACAGCGTCTCAAAGATCGGTTTCGACAGCCCCCCGGCCTGGGCATTGCCCCGCTGCACCGCCATGGCCACTGCATCATGGGCACCGAGAAAATGGGCCCGATAGTCCCGCCCCGCTTGCAGGCCACGATCCAGCAACATTTTCTTCGGAATCATGTGTGACGAAGTGGAGGCCACGTCGCCGAACGCCATATCGCCGCCCTTTATATCGTCAAAACTTGTCACCCCCCGTTTCACACTGCCGATCACCACGGCCTGATAGGTGGGACTGCCGTGGTTGACCTTGGCGGCAAAGGCCTCGATGTCGCTGCGCGCGCGGGCCATGACGTAACTCAGCGGGCCAAAGTAGCCGAGGTCGATGCGACCATGGCGGATGGCCTCGATCATGGAGGAGTAGTCCGTCGTCACCAGCAGTTCCACCTCACGCCCCAACTGCGCCGTGAGATAGGCCTTGAAAGGCTGATATTTTTTGATCAACGCCGCCGCGTCTTCATCCGGTAACAGCGCCACCTTCAAGGTTGACGGGTTGTTATCCAACGCCATCGAAGGCAATGACAACATGGCCACTACACACAGCACCAGGGCCCGAACGTACTTCATCAACACACTCCTTAAATAGACCTGAACCCGCAGATTCAGGTAAAAAAATCAAAAATTACTTAAGGGCACCTCTATTAATTCATGAATGCGCACCTTAAACCCCAAATCCGCTACATCGGTGTTGAAAATTTTGGCAATAGTCCCGCTATTACCCGCAATTTGCGCCTGGATGTAACGAATTCGGGACTCAATCTGCCGCACCCAGAATTAATAGAGGTGCCCTTAAAACCCCAGGCGGGCGGGGCCTGCTGAATCAGACACTCTGCTGCTGCGGGTAGATGGCCCGCACCACATCCTCACTCAGCTCATCCACACTGCCATCGAAAATCACCCGCCCCTCCGCCAGGGCCACAATACGCTGGGCATAGGCTCTGGCAATCTCCAGTTGATGCAGGCTTACCACGGCGGTAATGCCGTCTTCACGGCAGATGGTCTGCAACAACGCCATCACCTGCCGGGCGCTGGCCGGGTCGAGGCTGGCGACAGGCTCATCCGCCAGTATCACCTTCGGCTGCTGCACCAGGGCCCGGGCAATGCCCACCCGCTGCTGCTGGCCACCGCTAAGGCAATCCACCCGGGCCAGCGCTTTGTCCAACAAGCCCACGCGCTCCAGACAGTGTAGCGCCAACGCTCGATCTTTCTGGCTCATAGGGAACAGGCTGCGTAGCGCCGAGTAATACCCCAACCGCCCGGCCAATACATTACGCAACACACTCAGACGCTCAATCAACTGGTGCTGCTGAAAGATCATCGCCGTATTGCGCCGATGCTCCCTCAGCGTCCGCCCCCGTTCAATCAACTCACCCGCCACGCTCACGCTGCCACTGCTGGGGCGGGTAAGCAGATTGATGCTGCGTAACAGCGTCGTCTTACCCGCCCCCGACGCCCCTAACAACACGGTAAACTCACCCCGGCGAAAGTCGATGGTGGTCGGCTGCAACGCGGTCAAGGCACCGCGGTTGTATACAACACTCAGCTGTTGAAGTTGAATCATACGGAAGACTGTATACGCCCCTCAGGGGCCGCTGAAAGAGACTCAGATAGTAGTAAGCGATGGAAACCCCGGCCAGCGCGCGGCGCCAAGGTCGGTTTTAGCGACGTATCGTGCCACCTGAACCGGGTTTCAACAACCGCTTAATCCACCCCCACATCAGCGTCGGGTGATACCCCCTGCCG
>JALTMR010000052.1 GCA_027001525.1 Gammaproteobacteria bacterium | reverse complement strand
TATCGATCGTTCCCCCGTCGAGATAGCCACGGTGACGGGGGAACGATCGATAATCGAGGGCAGAATGAAGGTACACAACTGCGGCTGATCCACCACGTTAACAGGCAACCCAAGCGCCTGGGCATCTTCTGAGACTTCGCGATTGACCTCTTCATCATCGGTGGCGGCAATAACCAGAGTGATCCCCTGCAGCAGCAACTGCTCATCGTAGCGCTCTTCCAGATGAAGGATCTTTTCTTCACGGTTAAGCTGCTGCAATGCGGCGCACAGCACCGGTGCCACCACATTCACGTTGGCCCCTGCCCTGAGGAGCAGATCGATCTTGCGGGCGGCGATATCACCACCGCCCGCCACCAACACGTTGCGGCCCTTGAGATCGAAAAAAACAGGTAGAAAATCCAACCCAAATACTCCGTCTACGCGCCGGCAGCGCTGATGCGCTCCAGGCCACCCATGTAGGAACGCAACACCTCGGGCACCACCACGCTGCCGTCAGCCTGCTGATAGTTTTCCAGAATCGCCACCAAGGTACGCCCCACGGCCAGGCCCGAGCCGTTGATGGTGTGGACCAACTCCGGCTTGCCTGTCTCCGGGTTACGCCAGCGTGCTTGCAGACGACGCGCCTGGAAATCGCCAAAATTGCTGCATGAGGAGATTTCACGATAGGTGTTCTGGGCCGGCAACCAGACCTCCAGATCATAGGTCTTGGTGCTGGAAAAGCCGATATCCCCGGTGCACAGCGCCATCACACGATAGGGCAGGTCCAGCCGTTGCAAAATTGTCTCCGCATGACCGGTCAGCGCCTCCAGGGCCTGCTCGGATTCGCTGGCTTTGACCACCTGCACCATTTCGATTTTTTCAAACTGATGCTGGCGAATCATGCCCCGGGTATCACGACCGTAGGAGCCCGCCTCGCTGCGAAAACAGGGCGTATGACAGGCAAATTTACGCGGCATCGCCTCGGCCTCGATGATGGTATCGCGGACGATGTTGGTGACGGGCACCTCGGCAGTGGGAATCAGGTAGTACTCCTGATCACCATTGAGCTTGAACAGATCCTCCTCAAACTTTGGCAACTGGCCCGTGCCGCGCAGAGAGTCCTTGTTCACCATGTAGGGCACGTAGGTCTCTGTGTAACCGTGCTCGCTGGTGTGGGTATCGAGCATGAACTGGATCAGGGCCCGGTGCATGCGGGCAATGCCGCCGGACATCAACGCAAAACGCGAACCTGTGATTTTGGCAGCTGTCTCAAAATCGAGCCCGCCGATGCCCTCGCCCACATCCACGTGATCTTTCACGTCGAAATCGAACTTCTTCGGCTCACCCCAGCGGCGAATCTCGATATTCTCCTCTTCCGATGCACCATCGGGCGTGGACTCATGGGGAATATTGGGAATGCCTAAGGCGATATCTTCCAGCGCCTGCTGCAACTCATTCAGCTCCGCCTCTGCCGTCTTCAGCTCTTCGCCCAACTTACCCACTTCGGCCAGCAGCGGCGCAATATCTTCGCCCTGAGCCTTGGCCTTACCAATCGATTTGGACCGGGTGTTGCGTTCATTTTGCAGCTCTTGCGTGCGCACCTGAAGCGCTTTGCGACGCGCCTCCAGCGCGTTGATTCGATCTACATCCAACTCAAAACCACGACGCCTCAACTGGGCGGCGGTCTCATTCAGGGCATTACGCAACAAACGGGGATCTAGCATTATTATTCCTTCAAATCACAAACAAACGGCTGACGATTTTCCTGGCACGCGCAAGACAGTCATCCAGCGAAAACACACAAGTTATAAGGAGAAACCGAGCCTGCCGGGGGCTCAACCATCAGCTAATCTTCGTTAATCCACGCCGACCATTTCACAATATGGCGCGGCTTAATCTCACTGTTCAAATGTTCGAGAATGCTCTCGATTCGACCGGGT
>JALTMR010000051.1 GCA_027001525.1 Gammaproteobacteria bacterium | reverse complement strand
TATCGCGGCCAATGGCGATGTGGCCAACAAAATCGGCACTTATTCGCTGGCGGTGCTGGCTCGTCACCACGGAGTGAAGTTCATGGTGGTGGCACCCACCTCCACGGTGGATATGGATATTCAGTCCGGTGTGGATATCCCCATTGAAGAGCGCGCTCAGGAAGAGGTGCTGACCATGGCGGGCACTCGCATTGCGCCGCAGGGTGCGCTGGCCTGGAACCCCTCTTTTGATGTGACCCCTGCCGGGCTGGTGGATGCCATTGTTACCGAAAAAGGCGTGGTGTTGGAGCCTACGGCGGAGAAAATGGCTGAGATGATGCGGGGGTAAGGTTTTGTGTTTTATCGGGCTGTGACAAAGCAGATGCGGCCTGATGGCTATTTGTGTTACCCTTTTCGGCTTGATTTGGGGGTTGAATGCTCGAAGTCGGTGGAGTTCGGGCCCCCGCAACGGATTGATATCTCAAACAATATAGGCGCTTAAGTTATCCATGGCTGATTTCGCCCAAGAAGTCCTCCCGATTACCATTGAGGAGGAGATGAAGCAGTCGTACATGGAGTACGCCATGAGTGTAATCGTGGGTCGTGCTCTGCCTGATGTACGGGATGGTTTAAAACCAGTGCATCGCCGTGTCCTCTATGCCATGCATGAGGTCAATAATGACTGGAACAAAGCACACAAAAAGTCGGCTCGTATCGTCGGGGATGTGATGGGTAAATACCATCCGCACGGTGATTCGGCGATCTACGACACCATTGTGCGTATGGCTCAACCCTTCTCTTTGCGTTACATGCTGGTGGATGGCCAGGGGAACTTCGGTTCCATTGATGGCGACTCTGCCGCGGCCATGCGTTATACCGAAGTGCGCATGTCAAAGATTGCCCATGAATTGCTGGCAGATATTGATAAAGAGACCGTCGATTTCATTCCCAACTACGACGGTAATGAGCAGGAACCTGCGGTACTGCCGTCCCGCATCCCCAATCTGCTCATCAACGGCTCTGCCGGTATCGCCGTTGGTTTGGCTACCAATATTCCACCCCACAACATCAATGAAGTTATCAACGCCTGTCTGGCCCTGGTGGACGACCCGGAGACCGATATTGCCGGTTTGATGGAACACATTCCCGGGCCCGATTTCCCCACGGCGGCCATTATCAATGGCTCCAAAGGTATTCAGGAGGCCTATTACACCGGCCGGGGGCGTATCTATCTGCGGGCCCGCAGCCATATCGAGATTGACGAGGCCAAAGACAAGCAGACCATCATCATCACCGAGCTGCCCTATCAGGTGAATAAGGCCAATCTGTTGGAGAAGATTGCCGAGCTGGTGAAAGAGAAGAAGGTGGAGGGCATTACCGAGCTGCGCGATGAGTCCGACAAAGATGGCTTGCGCGTGGTGATCGAGCTGCGTCGTGGCGAAGTAGGGGAGGTGGTGCTCAATAACCTCTACCAGTACACCCAGCTGCAAAATGTTTTCGGCATCAACATGGTGGCGCTGGTGGATGGCCAGCCCAAGTTGCTTAACCTCAAACAGATGTTGGAGGCGTTCATTCGCCATCGCCGCGAGGTGGTGACGCGGCGTACTATTTTTGAGCTGCGCAAGGCGCGTGACCGGGCTCATATCCTGGAGGGCCTGGCGGTATCGCTGGCCAATATCGATGAAGTGATCGCCTTGATCAAGTCATCCCCCAGTCCGGCGGAGGCGAAGGCAGCGCTGATTGCACGTGCCTGGAAACCTGGCGTGGTCACGGAGATGCTGGATCGTGCTGATGCCTCCATGTCTCGCCCTGAAGGGCTGGAAGCCCAATACGGCATGCAGGGCGATGGCTACCACCTTTCGCCCGTGCAGGCGCAGGCGATTCTGGATCTCAGATTGCATCGTCTGACCGGGCTGGAGCAGGGCAAGATCACCGGTGAGTACAAGGACATTCTCAGTGTCATCATCGAGCTGCTGGAGATTTTAAATAACGCTGATCGCCTGATGGCGGTGATTCGCTCGGAATTGGTGGCGATCCTGAATGAATATGGCGATGAGCGTCGTACCGAGATTCTCCAGACACGCCTGAATCTGACGCTGGAAGACCTGATCTCGGAAGAGGATGTGGTGGTCACGCTGTCGCACGGTGGTTACGTCAAGTCCCAGCCGTTGAGTGATTACCAGGCACAGAAGCGCGGCGGCAAGGGCAAGTCGGCCACCAAAATGAAGGATGAGGATTTTGTCGACAAGCTTTTTGTTGCCAACACGCACGACACCATTCTCTGCTTCTCCAGCCGTGGCAAGGTCTATTGGAAGAAAGTGTACGAACTGCCGCAGGGCAGTCGGGCCGCCCGAGGCAAGCCCATCGTGAATATCCTGCCGCTGGAAGAGGGCGAGCGGATTAATGCGATCCTGCCCATTCGCGAGTTTGGCGAGGATAAATATATCTTCATGGCCACGTCGTCGGGTACCGTGAAAAAGACGCCGCTGGTGGATTTTTCACGCCCTCGCGCTAACGGCATTATTGCCGTCGAGTTGCTGGATGATGATTGCCTGGTGGGCGTGGATATCACCGATGGCGAGCAGAATGTGATGCTCCTCAGCGATGCAGGCAAGGCAGTGCGCTTTAAAGAAGAGCATGTGCGGCCGATGGGGCGTACCGCGCGCGGTGTGCGGGGCATCAAGTTGGCCCAGGGGCAGAAAGTGATCTCCCTGATTATCGCCACCGAGGGTGATGTGCTGTCGGTGACCGAGTTGGGCTATGGCAAACGCACTGCCATTGAGGACTATCCGCTTCATGGGCGTGGCGGCCAGGGCGTGATCTCCATTCAGACCACGGAGCGCAACGGCAGCGTGGTCGGGGCGACACTGGTGAGCGAAGAGGGCGAGATCATGTTGATCTCCGACAGCGGGACGCTGGTCCGTACTCGTGTCTCTGAAATCTCCCGCCTGGGGCGTAATACCCAGGGGGTGCGTTTGATTCGGCTGTCGGAGAACGAGAAACTGATCGGTCTTGCCTCCGTGGTGGAGCAGGATGAAGAGGTCGACTCGGCAGACGGTGGCGAAAGTGACTCCCCGGCTGCTGACGCCGCCAGCAGCGAATCCGAAGAATAATTCCAACCATTAACCGAGGAACAGGAATGGCCAGAGTATTTAACTTCAGCGCCGGGCCGGCGATGTTGCCTGAGGCGGTATTAAAGCAGGCACAGCAAGAGATGCTGGATTGGCAGGGCAGCGGCATGTGTGTGGCGGAGATGAGCCACCGGGGCAAGGAGTTTATGTCCATTGCCGAAAAAACCGAGGCCGATCTGCGTGAGCTGATGGCGATTCCTGATAACTACAAAGTGCTGTTTCTGCAAGGTGGTGCCAGTAGCCAGTTTGCCATGGTGCCGATGAATCTGCTGCGTGGAAAAACCTCGGCGGACTACCTCAACACGGGTGCTTGGTCGAAGAAGGCGATTGCCGAAGGCAAGCGCTATTGTGATGTGAATATTGCCGGTGTGTCGCCAGAGGGCGGTATGGCTTCTGTACCCACTCAGTCCGATCTGAAGTTAACTGACGGCGCAGCTTATGTGCACTACACGCCCAATGAGACCATCGGTGGCGTGGAGTTCCCCTACGTTCCCGAAACCGGCGATGTGCCGTTGGTGGCAGACATGTCGTCCACTATTTTGTCCCGCCCTGTCGATGTCTCCAAGTTTGGTGTGATCTATGCCGGTTCGCAGAAGAACATTGGCCCTGCCGGTATGGCCATCGTTATTGTTCGCGACGATCTGATTGGCGAGACGTTGGATGGCACACCTGCCATGTTCAATTATCAGATACACGCAGACAACGGCTCCATGTACAACACGCCGCCGACCTACACCTGGTACATGGCGGGGCTGGCCTTTGCCTGGTTGAAAGAGAACGGCGGGCTGGCGGCAATGGCCCGGACGAACGAGCGCAAGGCGGGCAAGTTGTACGCCGCCATTGATGGTTCAGACTTTTATGCCAACCCTGTTGCACCCGCCTGCCGCTCCTGGATGAATGTCCCCTTTACCCTGGCCAACGCCGATTTGGATGCCACCTTCCTGGCCGAAGCCTCCAGCGTCGGGTTGAAAACGCTTAAAGGGCATCGCTCGGTGGGTGGGATGCGTGCCAGCATCTACAATGCCATGCCGGAAGCCGGTGTTGATGCTCTGGTCTCCTTTATGGCTGACTTTGAGAAACGCTACGGCTAAAGAATGCCGGCAGACCGTTACCTAAACGAAGGGGGGGAGATGTACAAGATTTTGACGCTGAACAATATCTCCGTGGCAGGCCTGGAACGCCTGCCGCGTGACCGTTACGAGGTAGCTTCCGAGATTCCGCATCCCGATGCCATTTTGCTGCGCTCGTTCAAGATGCACGACATGGAGCTTCCCGCCACGCTTAAGGCTGTCGGGCGCGCGGGTGCCGGCGTCAATAATATCCCCGTCGACAAAATGAGTGGGCTCGGCATTCCGGTATTCAACGCGCCGGGGGCCAATGCCAACGCGGTGAAGGAGCTGGTGCTGGCGGCCATGTTGTTGGCCAGTCGTAACATCTGCTCCGCATGGCAGTACACCTGCGGTCTGGAGGGTGATGATGCGACGCTGAGCAAGCTGGTGGAAGCGGGCAAAAAGAAGTTTGCCGGGTTTGAGCTGCCCGGTCGCACCTTGGGTGTGGTTGGCCTCGGCGCCATTG
The DNA here is from genome assembly GCA_027001525.1 of Gammaproteobacteria bacterium. Lineage (GTDB taxonomy): Bacteria > Pseudomonadota > Gammaproteobacteria > Tenderiales > Tenderiaceae > JALTMR01. Next base: position 3,252 of record JALTMR010000051.1, on the reverse strand, counting down.
GTGCCCATGTTGCCAATGCCGCTTCGGCGTTAGGCATGAATGTGGTGGGTTATGACCCGACGATTACGGTGCAGAGCGCCTGGCGTCTGTCGGCCCAGGTGAAGCAGGCTCACAGCGTGGATGATCTCGTCAGTCAGTGCGACTTTATCAGCTTTCATGTCCCGTTGATGGAGGCTACTCGTCATATGCTCAATGCAGACCGCATCAAGCTGATGAATCAAGGTGCGGTGGTGCTGAACTTTGCCCGTGATGGCGTGGTGGACGATGAGGCGGTTTGCGATGCTATTGCGGCGGGCCATCTTCATGCCTATGTGACTGACTTTCCCACCCGTGCACTGATGGGGCGGCCAGGAGTGATTACCTTGCCCCACCTGGGGGCGTCAACCGCCGAGGCGGAGGATAACTGCGCCATTATGGTGGCCGATCAAATCAGTGACTTTCTGGAAAATGGCAATATTCGTAACTCGGTTAATTTCCCCGAAGTATTTATGCCGCGCGCCAGAGGGGTGCGTCTGGCCGTTGCCAATGCCAATGTACCCAATATGGTGGGGCAGATCTCTACCGCGCTGGCCGATGCCGGGCTGAATATCATCGATCTTCTGAATAAATCCCGCGGCGATGTGGCCTATACCCTGGTGGATGTGGAGGGTGACGTGCCCGAATCCCTCATCGAAAACATTAAAACGATCGACGGAGTTCTGTCCGTCCGCGTGTTATAGAAGTTGATCTATGTCTGATAAAACCCTTGAGCAAATTCGCGTCCGCATTGATGAGCTGGATGAGCAGATTCAGGATTTAATCAATGAACGGGCGCAATGTGCTCAGGCGGTGGCTGAAGCCAAGTTGAAAGAGGGGGGCGAAGTCAACTTTTATCGCCCCGAGCGTGAGGCCCAGGTGCTGCGCAAGGTGATCGAGCGCAACAAGGGACCGCTGGCGGGGGAGGAGATTGCCCGTCTGTTTCGTGAAATCATGTCGGCTTGTCTGGCGTTGGAGCAGCCTATGCGAGTGGCCTACTTTGGCCCGGCGGGCTCTTACACCCACGCAGCGGCGGTGAAACATTTTGGCCACTCGGTAAAACCCGTACCCCATCGCGCTATCGATGAAGTCTTTCGTGATGTTGAGGCCGGTAACTCCTATTACGGTGTGGTACCGGTGGAGAACTCCACCGAGGGCGTTGTGAATCACACGCTGGATATGCTGTTGAACTCGCCGCTGCGGGTGTGCGGTGAGGTGGAGCTGCGTATTCATCTCTGCTTGTTGTCCAAGGACAAGGAGTTCGGCAAAATCACCAAAATCTATGCCCACCAGCAGGCCCTGGCGCAGTGTCGTGAGTGGCTGGATGAGACCTTTAAGGAGGTGCCTCGCGAGGCGGTGAGTAATAACGCCGAGGCGGCGCGAATGGCTTCGCAGGAGCCGGGGGCTGCGGCCATTGCCTCCTCAACAGCGGCAGAAATTTACGACTTGAACATTCTCGCAGCCAATATCGAAGATGAGCCGGATAACACCACCCGTTTTCTGATTATTGGCAAACAGAGCCCGCCGCCCAGCGGTCACGACAAAACCACGTTGTTGCTTTCAACGCCCAACCGTTCCGGTGCACTGGCACGGTTGCTGGTGCCGTTGGCCGATGCCGGCGTCTCCATGACGCGTATCGAATCCCGCCCTTCCCGCCGCGGCATGTGGGACTACGTCTTCTTTGTCGATGTCGAAGGTCACGCCGATGAGCCGGCGGTGAAAGAGGCGCTGGAAGGGCTCAAAGAAGAGACTGTCATGCTGAAGAATCTGGGCTCATACCCTGTGGCGGTGTTGTAGCCTGCGTCTGAGTCAAACCAGTTTAATTAATTTCGCCAGTTTAATTTCGTTAGGGTAGTTATATGATCATCATTTTAGATGCGGAGGCGAGCGACGCTCAGATCGAAGCGGTGCAGAGCAAGCTCTCCTCCATGGGAATGGAGACGCACATCTCCAAGGGAATTCAACGCACGGTCATTGGTGCCATCGGCGACGAGCGTAAGCTCGACAAAGAGGCGCTGGAAGTGCTGCCGATGGTGGATCAGGTGATCCGCGTCATGAAGCCCTACAAAATCGTTGCCCGGGAGTCGCATCATGCGGATACGGTGATCGATATCAGTGGCGTGCCGCTGGGCGGCAATCAGGTGCAGGTGATCGGTGGCCCGTGCTCGGTGGAGACGCAGGAGCAGATGGACCACTCCGCCGCCGATGTTGCCGCCGCCGGCTGTCGCCTGATGCGCGGCGGGGCGTTTAAACCACGCACCAGTCCCTATTCGTTTCAGGGTGTGGGGGTGAAAGGGCTGGAGATGTTTCGTCAGGCGGCAAACCGCCACAACCTGCCCATTGTCACTGAGCTGATGGATGTACGAATGCTGGATACTTTTCTGGAACATAAGGTCGATGTGATTCAGATTGGTACTCGCAATATGCAGAATTTCGATTTGTTAAAAGAGGTTGGCCGTCAGTGCCAGACCCCCGTCATCCTTAAGCGCGGTATGTCGGCCACCATTTCCGAGTGGTTGATGTCGGCGGAGTATATTGCCGCAGGAGGCAACCACAATATTATTTTCTGTGAGCGCGGTGTGCGCAGTTTCGAGACCGCCTATCGCAACATGCTGGATGTCACCGCCATCGCCATGTTGAAAAAAGAGACTCACCTGCCGGTTATTGTCGATCCCAGTCACGCTGGCGGCAAGGCCTGGATGGTGCCGGCGTTGGCACGTTCGGCACTGGCAGCGGGGGCGGATGGCTTGCTGATCGAGTCTCATCCTCGTCCTGCCGAAGCCTGGTGTGATGCAGATCAGGCGTTGAGCGCCGAGCAGCTGAAGGGCCTGATGGACGAGCTGCGTGGTATTGCCAGGGTGCTGGGGCGTGACCTCTAAAGGGTCCTCTTTTTCTCCATGATTCAACGACTCACAATTATCGGCGTTGGTCTGATCGGCGGTTCGCTGGCGCAGGCCTTGCGCCAGGCGGCCTACGTGCGTGAAATTGTTGGCTGTGGTCGCGATGAGCGGCACCTGCAAAAGGCCGTCTCCCTGGGGGTGGTGGACAGTTACGAGACTGACATTGCTCAAGCGGTGCAGGGCGCTGATATGGTGGTGGTGGCGGTGCCGCTGGGGGCGATGGAGTCGTGTTTTCGGGCGATGGCCCCCCATCTTGCCGACAATGCGGTGGTTACCGATGTGGGGAGTGCCAAGGCCAGTGTGGTGGCTGCCGCCAGGGCAGCGTTTGGGGTCTTGC
>JALTMR010000050.1 GCA_027001525.1 Gammaproteobacteria bacterium | reverse complement strand
ACACCAGTGTATGGGCAGCCACCTTCAACTCTTCCGTATTCCGCCCCAATACCAACAGTATTTTCGAGTAGGGGTCATCGGGGTGGTTGATCAGACGCAGCGATGGCCCCTCCACCAGCGGCAGCGTCAGCCAGTAGGGCTTGTCTGTCAGCGTGGCCATCACGATGCTGTTACCCTTCGGGCGATCACCCCCCAGGTGAGCGGTAAATTCAGCCCCGCGATACGCTGCCAATGCACCCAACCAGGAGCTCACGGCTCCGGCTGCCTCCAGGACCTCCTGGCCGGGGGCCTCACTGAACGCAAAGGCCACGTTCACCGGGTCCGGGTCTCTCGGATCAAAAAAGGGCAGCGGCAATTTGCCCAGCTCATTGGGCAACTTCAAGCGCCTCTGTTTCATGCTCAGCATGCTGCGTTGGCTGATCAACGCGGTCACATTTGACTCCGGCTCAGCGCTGCACTCATCCCGGGAACCCACAACCTGAAAAGAGAGCGTGTTGTAATCGCTAAGCAGAAACGGGTTGATCTGAATCACCTCTTCGGCCCCAGAGGCCGTCATGCGCTTAAGGGGCAACGACTCCACCACTTCGCCATTGACCAGCACATTCAAAAAGAGAGGTTCAGCAGGTAAATTCTTGCTGTGCGAATAGGCAAGCAGCAGTTCGGCACTGGTCACAACCTCATCGAGCCGAATTGAAAAGGGCACTGTCTGCGCCGCCTGATAGGCCTCCAGCCGCAGAGGCTGCTCTCCCGCCAGTTCACCGACACTAATCGCCTCTACGGAATCACCCGGCCCCACCGCCGCGTTGGCTCGGGGTGCGTAGGCAAAGAGGATCAGCAACAGCGTCACGAAACCGAGAAAAATACCGATTCCCAACCCCCGCCCACTGGTATTCAGTGCAAACTGGGCATCGCGCGCCAGGTGGATGGGCGAGATAAATCGCACCAACACTTTCAGCCCGTGGCTCAACACCTCAATCAGCGAACGCAGCGGTTTGTCCTGCTCGTAACACTCCGACCACTCCGACCAGGCGTCATCGCGGGTAAAGATCATCTGCGTCAGCACATCTTCCTGGGCCGGCGTCAAATGTTCAAAGGACAGGCGCGCCTTTTTGCCATGTAACCTCACCAGTTTTGCCGGCAGTGCCACTTCATGATCATTGGCCAGGAAAGAGATCTCAACATTGGCATCCTTTTCCATAAAACACTTCTCTGACAATTCAAAGGCCCCTCCCCCTTCAGACAGGTTCAAGGTCCGGCAGGGCACGCTATAACCTTCGGGCAGACGCATCACCGCATGGAGGTCGTGGGGAATGCGGGCATAGTTACGCTTCTGCATCTTCTCCTTCGCAACAGCAACCACCGCACCGAGAATAATCAGGTTATAGGTGATCCAGCCCATGTTGAGGATGACCGTATTGATCTCCTCCGTGTTCCACCACAGCAGACGCACAACACCGAGAATCAACCCGGCGATATTAAGCAGCAGGAGAATCAGGTAGGGGATCGCAATCTTCATATCGAAGAAGGAGTCCTCCACCAGGCCGCCTTTGGCCGTCACATTAAATGTACCGAGTTTCGGATTAATCAGCGCAAGCAACGTTGGCGTTATGGCATACCAGGAGACCGTCGTCTCATACACCTCGGCCCAGAACGAATGGCGATGATTCCCCTGCATACGCGAGTTGACGACATAATTGATAAAGAGAAAGGGCAGCACATAGGCAGCGATCATCACCGCTGAAGCCTGGATGATGTGCGCTTCAAAAAACATAAAGGCCAGCGGCGCGGTCAGGAACACCAGGCGGGGCAAACCGTAAAAGAAGTGCAACATGGCGTTGGAATAGCAGAGCCGCTGCCCCCAACTCAGGCCCCGCCCCAGCAGGGGGCAATCAAGCCGCAGTATCTGCGCCATCCCCCGTGCCCAGCGCACCCGTTGGCCGATGTGTACGGAGAGGCTCTCCGTCGCCAGCCCGGCAGCCTGTTTTCTGGCGATATAGGCGGAGTGATAACCCAAACGATGCAGTTTCAAGGCGGTAAAGGCATCCTCCGTCACGCTTTCGGTGGCAATACCGCCCACCTCCTCCAGCGCGGTACGCCGAATCACCGCACAGGAGCCGCAGAAAAATGAGGCATTCCACAGATCATTGCCATCCTGAATCAGGCCGTAGAACAGCTCCCCCTCACTGGGGACCTTTCGGAAAATATCGAGGTTGCGTTCAAACGGATCAGGGGAGTAGAAGTGGTGAGGGGTCTGCACAACAGCCAGTTTTTCATCTTTGAGAAACCACCCCACCGATGTCTTCAAAAAGGATCTGACCGGCACGTGGTCACAATCAAAAATCGCGATCAGCTCACCATCCGTTTTCGTCATGGCGTGATTGATATTGCCCGCTTTGGCGTCGCTGTTGTCGGGGCGAGTAATGTATTGAGCCCCTATCTTCCCGGCAAATTCACGAAACTCCTCCCGGCGACCATCATCCAGCACATAGACCCTGATCTTGTCCTTGGGCCAATCCATGTTCATGGCCCCGATAATGGCGGGTTTAACGACCTTCAGCGGCTCGTTGTAAGTCGGAATATAGATATCCACCGTCGGCCAGTGCCGCGTATCTTCCGGCAACTCCGCCGGCCTGCGCTTCAGCGGCCAGGCGGTCTGAAAATAGCCCAGTAACAGCGTAATGAAGGTGTAGATCTCGGCAGCCAGCAACCCCAGGCCCAGAAACATATCGATATTGGAATCAAAGCCGATACTCTCGGTCAGGCGCCAGTACATGTAGCGACACGACACCATGATCGACAGCCAGACCAACATGAGGGTAATCAGCCTGCCCGAGACCTTTCGCAGCAGTAATGCCAGAACAAACAGAAAGCCGAAAAGGATGACTTGCCCCTTGGCGGAGAGGGGCACTGTGACGATGAAAAACAACATCGTCAGCCCCAGCAACAGCATCACAAGGGAAAGCAGTTTGCTCATTCCGCTCCGGCGCCGCCTGACTGGATGATTAAGAGCCTCTTTCGGGCTACCTTCTTGTTTTTGATCAGGCACTTTAGCCATATCCCCTACCCACTATTTTATTTTTATAAGGCACATTCGAGGCGCTGCGACGTCCTGCCAACCAGCGCTTCAAAAGGTCATTCCACTACTTAACGCATGCGAACTAATCGCGCCGATCGGTCAAATGCCATGTCTTCGTGTGAGATAGCCCGCTTTCGCAGCGGGGAGAAGTAGAAACAGGAATTTGAAAACTTGTTAAGTGAGGATGAGACAGGAGCGTCGGGGAAAATTTTACATTGAGACTTTTACGGATGGTGTTATGGCAGCGCTCAAAAAAAACTGAACACGCATAACTCCCGGCCAACACCAAGCTGGTTGTTATTATCACTTCCTATCCCTCTTAACTTTTATATCCATAAAACAAGCATTTATTTTATATTTTTACCGTACTCAGCCTCTTTCCTTTGTGAGACCAAATACACAGTATGCTTGTCGATTATTATAATTAGGTGACGCCGTGGTGCGCCCCTAAATTTATTAGGTGATATTACTTACTTTGGGAAAAATGTCCAATTTTAGACATACAATTATTAATCGCAGCAGACGGTTGTCCGACTTTTTTTACTGAGTAAAACAGCGTGAAAACGCCATGGAAAGGCCCGAAACAGGGCGCAGAACAAGATGGAAAAAAATATCATATCGACACTCCCCCGAAAAACGGGGGAGTCACCAACCGGGCCCTACGCTTCCGGGCGCATGTAAGGGAACAGCAACACATCCCGAATCGAGGGTGCATCGGTAAACAGCATCACCAAACGGTCAATGCCGATCCCCTCCCCGGCGGTGGGCGGCATCCCGTGTTCCAGGGCGCGCACGTAGTCGGCATCAAAATGCATCGCCTCATCATCCCCGGCGTCTTTTTCCGCCACCTGCTTGCGAAAGCGCTCGGCCTGGTCTTCGGCATCATTCAGCTCGGTGAAACCGTTGGCAATTTCACGTCCACCGACAAAAAACTCGAAGCGATCGGTCACAAACGGGTCATCGTCATTACGGCGCGCCAAGGGTGATACCTCGGTGGGGTAGGCTGTAATGAAGGTCGGGTTCATCAGCCGATGCTCCGCTGTCTTTTCAAAAATTTCGATCTGAACTTTACCCAGTCCCCACCCCGCCTTCAGAGGAATACCCAAACGCTCGGCAATGGCACGCGCCTGATCAAGATCATTCAGCTCGGCCTCGGTGATATCGTCGTTAAAATGCAAAATGGACTCTTTGACGCTCATTCGCACAAATGGCTTGCCGAAATCATACTCATCGCCCTGATAGGTCACGGTCGTTGTGCCCAACACCTCCAGCGCCATGGAACGCAACATCTCTTCCGTGATGTTCATCAGGTCGTTGTAGTCCGCATAGGCCTCATAAAACTCCAGCATGGTGAACTCCGGGTTGTGCCGTGTGGAGACCCCTTCGTTGCGAAAGTTGCGATTGATCTCGTACACCCGTTCAAAGCCACCCACTACCAGGCGTTTGAGGTATAACTCCGGCGCGATGCGTAAGAACATCTGTAGATCCAGCGCGTTGTGGTGCGTCTCAAAAGGCCGGGCGGTCGCCCCACCCGGAATAGCGTGCATCATCGGCGTCTCCACCTCCATGAACGCCTTGTCATCGAGGAAACGGCGAATGAAACGGATTATTTGCGTCCGTATACGAAAGGTTTCGCGCACATCCTGATTCATAATCAAATCGAGATAGCGCTGACGGTAGCGTGTCTCCTGATCCGACAACCCCTTGAACTTTTCCGGCAACGGCCGCAGTGACTTGGTCAGCAGGCGAATCGACTCCACCTTCACAGACAGCTCACCTTTGTTGGTGCGAAACAGCACCCCTTCAGCGCCAATAATGTCCCCCAGATCCCAGGACTTGAAATCGCCGTAAAGCGCATCGCCCAGCGCCTTGTTCTGAACATAGAGTTGAATGCGACCGGACTGATCCTGAATCTGGGCAAAGCTCGCCTTGCCCATCAGGCGCTTGGCCATCATGCGCCCGGCCACCACCACCCGCACCGGCTCGGCCTCCAGCGCCTCCTTGGTTTTATTTTCGTACTCCGCCTGTAGCTCAGCCGCCATCACATCGCGACGAAAATCACTGGGAAAGGCAATGCCTTTTTCGCGGATACTGGCCAGCTTGGCGCGACGCTCGGCAATCAGGCGATTCTCGTCAACGGGCTCGGCGGCCGGGTTTTGCTGATCGGTTTGATCTGTCATTTATCTGTTTCCGTCACTATCAAAATTGAGCATCGGCCCCGCCCCGGAACGGGCAGGGCCAACAACGTATTGAGGGAGGTTACAAGCCGCTCTTGAGACTGGCCTCGATGAACTGATCGAGGTCACCATCGAGCACCGCCTGGGTGTTACCCGTTTCAACGCCGGTACGAAGGTCCTTGATGCGGGAAGCGTCCAGCACGTAGGAGCGAATCTGGCTACCCCAGCCGATATCGGATTTACTCTCCTCAATCGCCTGCTGGTCGCCCTGACGCTTGAGCATCTCCAGCTCGTAGAGCTTCGCTTTGAGCTGCTTCATGGCCGTGGCCTTGTTTTTATGCTGGGAACGGTCATTTTGACACTGCGTCACCGCACCGGTGGGAAGGTGCGTGATCCGCACCGCAGACTCCGTACGGTTGACATGCTGACCACCGGCGCCGCTGGCCCGATACACATCGATGCGCAGATCCGCCGGGTTGATATCGATGTCGATATCATCATCCACCTCGGGGGAGACAAACACCGACGAAAAAGAGGTGTGGCGACGACTGCTCGAATCGAAAGGCGATTTACGCACCAGACGATGCACTCCGGTCTCCGTACGCAGCCAGCCAAAGGCAAAATCACCCTCAAAGCGGATCGTGGCACTCTTGATGCCGGCCACATCACCGTCCGAGACCTCGATCAGTTCCGTCTTGAAACCGCGCCGCTCGCCCCAGCGCAGGTACATGCGCAGCAGCATATTGGCCCAGTCCTGCGCCTCGGTGCCGCCCGAGCCCGCCTGAATATCGAGAAAGGCGTTGTTTTGATCCGTCTCACCGGAAAACATGCGCCGAAACTCCAACGCAGCCAACTTGCTTTCATAATCGCCCAGATCAGCCTCGATGGAGTGCAACGTCTCTTCGTCATCCTCCTCCACCGCCATCTCGATCAGATCCAGCGCATCGGCCAACCCGTTGGTCAGGGAGGAGAGCGTATTCACGATCGTCTCCAGCTGCGCGCGCTCCCGCCCCAGCGCCTGCGCCCTGTCGGGCGTGTTCCAGATCTCCGGGCTCTCTAGCTCCCGCTCAACCTCGACCAGCCGCTCGGCCTTTTGATCGTAGTCAAAGATACCCCCTCAAGGACGCGGCACGGTCCTGCATCTCTTTGATTTGGCGAACGACTAAATTAACTTCCATGAAATGCTGACCTGCTCTGTCGAAAAGGCGGCAATTTTACACCACTGGGCAGCGTCACGAAACAGGGCCATCGCCGCGGCGCTCCCCGGCACGGCCATCGGCATCGAAAATCGAGAGGTCGTAGCGGTGGTAAAACCACTTCATCACCAACGGTGCCATTAGAGTCGTCAGGGCGATCACAATCACCAGCGCCGCATAGACCTCCAGATCAAAGATGCCACTCACACGCCCCAGCTCGGCAAAAATCAACCCCACCTCACCCCGGGGCGTCATGGCGATACCGATCACCCAACGTACCAACCAGGGCTCCTTGATCAGAAAGGCCCCCAGCAGTTTCCCCACCACAGCAATCCCGAACAACGTCAGTGAGAACCCCCAGATAAAAGGCGAACCCCAATCGATTTCACGAAAATTGAGTGACAGGCCCACGTAGACAAAAAAGATCGGGGTAAAAAGGTGAATAATCGGCTTCATCTGCATTTCGATGCGATCAGCAAACAGGGTGTCAGTGCGCAACGCCGCCCCCAAAGGAAGAAAAAAGCGCCGCGACAGCGCCAGGCCCGCAGCAAACCCGCCCAGCAACTCCGGTGCCCCCATGGCATAGGCCAGCCAGGCAAAAAAGAGCACCAGCGCAACGATGGCGGTGGGCAGCAGCCCCGGGATTTCGCTCACCTCATCGAAATGTTTGATCACCACCGAGATCAATCGGGCGAAGAGTGGCGCCAACACAAAGAAGGCGATGATAAAGAGCATGACCTTGCCGGCATTCGCCAGGCTCACCCCTCCCCCCACCGAGAATTCGTAGAGCAGTGCCAGCAGTATCACCCCCAACACATCATCCAGCACCGCAGCCCCCAGCACCACCTGCCCCTCCAGTGCGTGACGACGTTTGAGGTCACTCAGCACCCGAACAGTAATACCGATGCTGGTGGCGGTCAGCGTGCCGCCGACGAACATCGCCCCTAACAACTCAAGACCAAACCACCAGTAACTGGCCGAAAAACCCAACACAAAGGGCACCACAAAGCCGGAAATCGCCACCACCAGGGACTTCCGCCCCTCGTTTACCAGGCGCCGCACATCGGTCTCCAGCCCCACCTCAAACAGCAGCAACAAAATACCGATTTCAGCCAGCAATTTTATGGTGGCACTGGGATCAATCCAGCCAAAAAGAGAGGGCCCGAGGACAATACCCGCCGTCAACTCACCGATCACTGACGGCACGCCCAGACGCACCGCAACCTCGGCAAAAACCCGGGCCGTAAGCAAAATCACCAACAGGTAGAGGAAAAAAGTGTGTACTTCCATCACCACGCTCCCACGAGTCAAGCGCCGCTTCTCACGGTCTATCCATTCTAGACCACAAGCCGCCCCGGCTAGTGCTCCATGCGGGAGGTTCTGTTACTAAGGAGCACAGTGAGAAGGTGCAGATCAAGGCGGCAAAACGCTGGAATGGTGGTTCCATTTCGAGTTTTGCCAACACAGAGCTGTACCTTCTCACGAAGCGAACAGTTACATAA
>JALTMR010000049.1 GCA_027001525.1 Gammaproteobacteria bacterium | reverse complement strand
CTGTGCATCTGCCGCCGAGCCGCCATTGCCGCAGGTGAGAATCTTGTGGCCGTTCAGCAGGCTCTGAGTCAACACTTCGGCGGCACCGGCAATGACGGGGGAGAGCTGCTCCGCCGCCTGCAGTTTAGTGTTCGCGCTTTCCTGAAAACTGTGTTGAATACGCGCGATAAGATCCATAAAACATTCCTTCTCTGGTTGGTTCGGTGGCTAACTGACGGTGTGTCCGCGCGCGACTAAAACGCGTTCTCGATCCACTGAATGTCAGCCTGGTTCTGTTGCATGCTGATGGCTACGACATCAAAACGCGCCGGTCGTTTGGCCTGATCGGGGTGGCGTTGCAGGTAGTGTAGCGCCGTCGCGGTGAGTTTGCGCTGCTTGCGTTGGTCGACACTTTCAGCGCCGCTGCCGAAGCGGGGGTTGTTGCGCAGCCTGACTTCGATGAAGACGACGCTGTCTCTGTCGGCCATGATCAGGTCGATCTCTCCCGCCTTGCAGCGGTAGTTCCGAGTGATGAAGCGCAGCCCCCGCTGTTGCAGGTGGTGCTGCGCCAAGCTTTCCGCCTGCTGGCCCTGTTGCCGCGTTGTTGATGACGATTTAGTGGGGCTGGGCATAGCGTTCACTGTTTTTGTCCAGCTGGGCCTTGCCTCTTTTGAAGCGGGCCCAGAGCAGCTGGCGATGGATGCGGTTGCTGCTGTCGAGGTAGAGGTTGCCGGTCTCCCCGGGCAAGTGCTCTTCACGGTGGCTGCGCAGGTAACGGAGCCAGGAGATGAGCTGGTAGGCATCGGCCCCCATGGCGTAGAGGCGTTTGTAGGCATGGGCGGTGCGTTGCCACTGCGCCTCGATTTCGCGCCAGTTGGGGGAGACGTCAGTCCGCGGGGCCAGCACCCAGGGCATGTCGCAGAACATAACGCCGTCCATGTCCCGGTCCTGGGTGGTGTCCTCAATGCCGGTGTAGGCGTGAGAGGTGCTGTAGATCGGCAGGTCTGCTGCGTAGAAGAACTTGAGTTGGGGTCGGATCTGGCGAGCCTGGCGCGGGAAGGCGGCACTGAAAATGAAATCCACATCCTGGCGGCGGCGGGGCTCGAACTTGATGTCGGCGTCGAGCAGCTGTTTGAGCTGCTGATAGCGCGCCTTGCTTGCGTCGATGTTGAGCAGCTTTTGTACGGGGGTGGAGAAGTCGTTTTTGCTCGGTTCGTAGGTCTGGGTCTCCAGTACGACGCCGCTGAGGCGTTCCCAGTGCTGGCTGAAGGTGGCCCCCATGCGTTCACCCCACTCGCCCTCGGGAATGAGCACAACGGCATTGTTGTAGCCGTCGAGCCAGGCGCGCTCCGCCACCTGCCGGGCTTCGTCCTCCGGCAGCAGGCCGAACTGGAATAGCTTGTCGTGGATGTTGTCCGTGCGGGCGTAATTGAGTGCCAGGGTGGGGGTGTCGATGGTCTCGGTCTGTGCCAGTTGTTCCACCAGTTGCTTGTTGAGCGGGCCAACGATGAAGTCGGCGCCGTCATCAATGGCCTGTTGGTAGGCCTGTTGGCCGGCCTCCGGCTCCCCCTGTGTGTCATAGAGGCGGATGTCCGGCGTGTAGTCGCGCTCCTGGCGAGCGTAGTAGGCGGCCAGAAAGCCGTCGCGCACCGCCGTGGCCGGGGCGGAAAAGTTGCCACTCAGTGGCAGCAGCAGGGCGATGCGCTGCGGACGCCCGCTCAGCTCGTCCTTGTTGGCGATCAGATTATCGAGAAACTGGCCCGCAGCGGGGTGGTCCGGGTAGCGGCTACGCCATTGTTCCAGCTGGGCCTCCATCCGGGAGGGGGCAGCGATGGTACTTTTGACGTCAAACGCCAGTGCCAGCCAGCCGCTGAGTATGTCGGGTGGCGGCGCCGTGATGGCGCGCTGCAGTGCATCGGTGCTGAGCAGGTTGAGGGTCTGCCACAGTCGTTGCTGGTTCTGCCATCGTGCGTCTGCATCGGTGAGCAGGGCATCGATTGCCATCCTCTCCCGCGTTGCTTCGATGTAGTTGCCCGCTGATTCGAATGCTTCGGCGCGCAGGTGGTGACGTTTTTGGCGCGTCTCCAGCGGGATGTCGGCTGTCACGGGGAAGTCAAGAATCGCCAGGGCTCGCTCACTCTGCCCCTGTTTGAGGGCGATGCGGGCATTGACGATGTTGAGATCCGCCTGTTGCGTGGCAGGCAGCGGTTGCTTGGCCAGTTCGGCGGTGATGTAACTCGCTTCGTTGATGTAGCCACCTCGGGCAAGGGCGCTGGCCGCTTTAAGCCAGAACTGTTCGCGCCAGGGGGCAGGGCTCTGTTCGGCCAGTGCCTGGTACTCCTGGGCGGCGATAACGATATTGCCCTGCGCCTCGGCCATCCGGGCCCGGGCCAGCAGTGTGCCGTCCGGTGTGTAGCTCTGTTCTGCCGCCTGGGGTTCCGGTTCACTGGCAGGCGGCGGTGTGGTGGCGCAGCCAGCGACGGTCAGCGCCAGCACGATGGCTGGGCCGAGGTGTTTGATACCTGAAAATGGCGTATGGCGATTCATGTTGGTCTTTATGTAAGGTGGCGTTCGGCGTGAAACTCGAAGGCGGCAGTATATCATCTGGCATAATGGCTTGTTTTACCGTAACCCTGAAGCCGTACCTTCGGGGTGACGTTTAACGCACAGGGGTCATGTCGTGGTTGAAAAGGGAAGTCTGTATATTGTCGCCACCCCTATCGGTAACCTGGGCGACATGTCGCCGCGAGCGGTTGAGATACTTTCCGGTGTTGATGTTATTGCATGTGAAGACACACGTCACAGCGCCAGATTGATGCAGCACTTTGGCATTCAGACGCCGTGCATTGCCTATCACGAACACAATGAGCGGCAGGCCTGCCCCAAGCTGGTGGGTCGACTCCAGGGTGGGGAGGCTGTTGCGCTGGTCTCCGATGCGGGTACGCCGCTGGTGAGTGACCCGGGTTACCATCTCGTTCATCACGCCCGGGCGGCAGGCTGTGCCGTGGTGCCTGTGCCGGGTCCGGTGGCACTTGTTGCGGCCTTGTCGGCATCGGGGCTGCCCTCTGATCGTTTTGTTTTCGAAGGTTTTCTGTCGGCCAAAGCCGTCGCTCGGCGACAACGTCTGCAGCTGTTGGCGGACGATGTGCGGACGCTGATTTTCTATGAATCAACCCACCGTATCGAGGCTTCTGTGGCGGATATGGCGGAGATTCTGGGGGGGGATCGCCAGGCTGTCATTGCCCGTGAGCTGACCAAGCGCTTCGAGACGATCCACGGTGACAGTCTGAATGGGCTGGCTGCCTGGCTGGCGGCCGACGCCAATCAGCGTCGGGGGGAGTTTGTGGTGATGGTGCACGGTAGTCACGCTGAGTCGGCAAGGGTGATCGATACGGAGGCGGAGCGGCTGCTGAAGGTGTTGTTGTCCGAGCTGCCCCTCAAGCAGGCGGCGGCGCTGACGGCAAAGATTACGGGGTTGAAGAAAAATGCCCTCTATCAGCACGGTTTGACGCTTTAACGGGTCCAACTCCATTCGTCCGGTCCCTTCCCCTTCTGAGCCATCCTGGTGGTCGCTTCTAATTACCCGGCATTTCTTGACAGATTTTGACGCCACGTTTCGCGAAACGCCATTGTGTTCGCTGGCGTGAATTGAACACTTCTACTGCCGTAAATGAGATATAATCGGCCGCAGAGTCGACCAGACAGTCGCGGCACCCGCGTGGCGGGTGCGGAGGAAAGTCCGGGCTCCATAGGGCAGAGCGCCAGGTAACCCCTGGGGGGCGTGAGCCTACGGAAAGTGCAACAGAAAATATACCGCCTAAGCTCCCTCTGGGGGCCGGTAAGGTTGAAATGGTGCGGTAAGAGCGCACCGCGTCGGTGGCAACATTCGGCGGCATGGTAAACCCCGCTCGGAGCAAGGCCAAATAGGGGAGCAATGGTGCGGCCCGCACTGCTCCCGGGTAGGCTGCTTGAGGTGTCCGGTGACGGGCATCCCAGATGAATGACTGTCCACGACAGAACCCGGCTTACCGGTCGACTCTATTTTTTCTTCTTCAGTGCTGCACTGGAGAAACCCGCCAGATTATCCAAATCCCCTCTGTTTTGTGTGAAAAATAGTCAATTTTTTAACGTGCTGCATTAGCTATGCTTTGCAACCTGCTGATTTGTAAAATTTATTGTTTTTGACGCCTGGTTTTACATTTGTTTTCCAATGTCTGGTTCCTCTCTAAGTCATTGTCTGTAAAGAAAGAATTCCCTTTTTGGCGCAGTAAGTATTCTTGACAGCTTGGTGTGTCGAACTCTATAGTGGTGGAAAGTGGGGAAAAGTGTCTCTTTGTGGGTTTTGGCTTAAATTTTTAGAGGGCAGGTTTTTGTTTCGTGGGGTGTCAGCAGTCAATGTGGATGCTAAGGGTCGCATGGCAGTGCCCGCGAAGTATCGCGAGCAGTTGCTGGATGAGTGCGATGGCCGCCTGGTGGCGACTATCGACGTGAGCGATAGCGCCAACCGTTGCCTGATGGTCTACCCCGAACCCAAGTGGGAGGAGGTCGAGCGCAAGTTTATGCAGCTCCCCTCCCTGAATGAGGCGGTAAAACGGATGCAGCGGCTGCTGTTGGGTTATGCCACCGATTGCCAGATTGATGGCCAGGGCCGGATTCTGTTGTCGCCATCGCTGCGTGACTACGCCGGCGTGGGCAAGAAAGTCGTTGTCGTGGGTCAGGGGTACAAATTTGAGATATGGAAAGATGAGACCTGGCACGAGAAGAGTGAGCTTTGGTTGGCGGAAGCGCCCGCGAGCATCGATCAACTGCCCGACGACGTGAAGAACCTGGCATTTTGAATACTGACGAAGAATTTTTGCACCGGGCCGTCCTGCTGGAGGAGTCTGTCGCGGCGCTCCAGATTGAGCCGAATGGCATTTACGTTGATGCCACCTTTGGTCGCGGTGGGCACGCCGCTCTTATTTTGAGTCGGCTGGGGGCTGAGGGCCGTTTACTGGCCATCGACAAAGACCCGCAAGCGGTCGAAGCCGCAAGAGCGAAGTTTGCCGGCGATGAGCGCTTTCAAATTCATCATGGCAGTTTTGCCGAGTTGGCGGAATTTGTTGAGTCGTGCGGTGCGACGGGGCGTGTGGCGGGTGTGTTGATGGATCTCGGCGTCTCTTCCCCTCAGCTTGATGATGCCCGTCGAGGGTTTAGTTTCATGCGAAATGGTCCACTCGATATGCGAATGGATTCAACGCGGGGTATGAGCGCCGCCGAATGGCTGGCTCAGGCCAAAGAGAGTGAGATTACCAGGGTGCTGAAAGTCTACGGTGAAGAACGGTTTGGTAAGCGCATCGCGCGGGCAATCCTTGCCGCGCGTGATGAAACACCTCTTACCACTACCGCGCAGCTGGCCACGCTGATCTCGGAGGCTGTGCCCGTCAGGGAGAAGGACAAACACCCGGCCACCCGCAGTTTTCAGGCCATACGCATCTTCATCAATGGTGAGCTGGATGATCTGAACGCCTGCCTGGATCAGGTCGTTGATGTGCTGAAAAGCGGCGGCCGCTTGGCCGTGATCAGCTTTCATTCGCTGGAAGATCGTATCGTCAAACGTTTTGTGCGTGATCAGGCCCGGGGGGATGATTTCCCCATCGGCTTACCTGTGACCGCGGATCAGCTAAAACCGAAATTGAGGATGGCAGGGAAAGCCATTCGCCCTTCTGCCCAAGAGGTAGACGCCAATCCCCGAGCACGAAGCTCCGTACTGAGAGTCGCGGAGAAGCTCTAAATGGAAGGCGCCAAGGTTGTTGATGCCGCCCGGGCCGAACGCCGGGGTTGGCAGGTGATGATTGTCATCGGCCTCGTTGTGCTGATGATCGCTTCGGCACTGGGCGTTGTCTACGCCAAGTTCCAGGCCCGGGTGCTTTTTACAGAGCTGCAAGAGTTGCGACAAGAGAAAGAGGCTATGGATATCGAATGGGGATTGCTTCAGCTGGAGCAGAGCACATGGGCGGCACATGGGCGCGTAGAGAATATTGCCCGCAAGCGCCTGGGCATGGTGCTACCCCGGCCACAACAGGTGGTGATCATTAAATAATGAACCCCTCGACTGCCAAATTGAGCAACGGCCGCCGCTGGTTTTTACTGGCGCTGTTGTTGTCTGTTGCATTTGTGCTGATGGGGCGCACGGTCTATCTGCAGTGGCAGCAGGGGGGGTATCTTGAGCAACAGGGCAAGAAACGTTTCGAAACAACTGTGGAGCTGGATGCGCACCGCGGCGTCATTACCGATCGTAACGGTGAGCCGCTGGCCGTGAGCGCGCCGCTGGATACGCTGGTGGTAAACCCCAAGCGATTGCTTGAGCACCTGACGCCGCAAAGTAGTGGCGAGTTGGCCCGCTTGCTGGACATGGACGAGCGTACCTTACACGAAAAACTGGCGTCGCGAATTTCGCGGGGTGAATACTACCTCAAGCGGCAACTGACGCCGGATGTCAGCGCCAAAATCGCAGCTATCCGTGTGCCCGTTGAGAACAAGCAGGGGAGGGTGAGGTGGCAGCGTCTGCCCGGCACCAAATTTCTGCGTGAATACAATCGTTACTACCCGATGGCCGAGGTGACCAGTCAGCTGGTGGGATTTACCGGCGTGGATAATAACGGGTTGGCGGGTCTGGAGCTTAGTTTCAACGAGGTGCTGAGCGGCACTGAAGGCGAAAAGCTGGTGGTGGTGTCGAACAACCGTCACCGCGATGTGGTGGAAGAGCTGGAGATGGTGGCTGAGCCCAAGGACGGCGAGGATCTGGTGTTGAGTATCGACCGTCGTGTGCAGTATCTGGCCTATCGTGAACTCAAGGCCGCCGTGCAGGCTCACGAGGCCCGTGCAGCTTCGGCGGTGTTGCTGGATGCGCAGACGGGTGAGGTGTTGGCGATGGTCAACCAGCCGGCATTTAACCCCAACAACAAGGCACAGCGGGCCAACGCCGCTTTTCACCGTAATCGCGCGGTGACCGATGTATTCGAACCCGGCTCCACGGTCAAACCCTTTACCATTGCGGCGGCGCTTGAGGCGGGCGTGATCTCCCCCAGGACGGTGGTGGATACGTCGCCAGGGCGGATGCGGGTGGGCAGTAACACCATTCGTGATGCGGTAAATTACGGCCCCATTGATCCACAGACCATTTTGATGAAATCGAGCAACATCGGCGCATCGAAAGTGGCGCTCTCCATGAGTGCTGAGCAGTTGTGGAAGTTTTATGATCGCGTTGGTTTTGGTGTCGATACCGAAAGCCATTTTCCCGGTGAAGCGGATGGCCGTACAGGCGATTACTGGAAGTGGCACGAGGCGCAGCAAGCCGCTTTTTCCTACGGTTACGGGCTGAGTGTCACGGCCTTGCAGCTGGCTCGGGCCTATTCGGTGTTTGCCAATGACGGCGTTCTTAACCCGGTCTCCCTTTTGAAACTGGACAAGGCACCTGAAGGTGAGCGGGTGATGTCTGCCGACGTGGCCCGGACGGTGCGAAAAATGCTCGAATCCGTCTTGTCCGACAAGGGCACGGGTAAGGCGGCCAGAGTGAAGGACTACCGCATCGCTGGCAAAACCGGCACTGCTCACCGCAGCGGTAAGGGTGGCTACGATGAAGACAAGTTTACCGCCCTGTTCGCCGGCATTGCCCCCGCCAGCAAGCCGCGTCTGGTGCTGGTGGTGGTGGTGCATGACCCCGGCAGAAACGAGTGGCACGGCGGGTCGGTTGCCGCGCCGGTGTTCTCCAAAATCATGGCCGGGGCGTTACGCCTGCTGAATATCTCCCCGGATGATCTGTCGCCCGCCCAGTTGCGCGAAGCCGGACTTGATTTTGATCAGGGCCCGGCCCATGTGGCCATGAACGGGGGGCATCTCTGATGGCTGGTGGCTGCTCTCTGGCGGTGTTGCTCAAGGATCTGGTGGATATTCCCGCCATGGATGTCACTGTCTCCGCCATCGCGCTGGATAGCCGGCAGGTGAAGGTGGGC
>JALTMR010000048.1 GCA_027001525.1 Gammaproteobacteria bacterium | reverse complement strand
CCCACCGGGGAGACCTGAACCAACAGGCCTCTTACGACAGCCTGGGTAAGAAGCTGTGCGAAGACGCCAACTACCCGCGTGATTCCGCCTTTTATCTCTCCATTCGACCGGCCGAGTTTGGCGGCGTCGTCGAGAAGCTGGGCAAGGCTGATCTGCTGAACGAAAAACACGGCGCCCGGCGCGTGGTGATCGAGAAGCCCTTTGGTTACGATCTGCTCAGCTCCCAGGCGCTGCAAAAGAGCCTGACCCGCCATCTGGACGAAAGTCAGATCTACCGCATCGACCACTATCTTGGCAAAGCCACGGTGCGCAACGTGCTGGTGTTTCGTTTCGCCAATCTGCTGCTGGAGCCCCTGTGGAACCGAAACTACATCGACCACGTTCAGATCACCCACTCCGAAACCATCGGTATCGGCAGTCGGGCTGACTACTACGAAGGGGCCGGTGCGTTGCGCGATATGCTGCAAAGCCACCTGATGCAGCTGCTGACCCTGGTGGCGATGGAGCCGCCGGTGGGCATGGATGCCGAGTCGCTGCGCGATGAAAAGGTCAAGGTGCTCAAATCCATTCGCCCCATTCCCCAGAACGCCGTTAATGCTCACGCTTTTCGTGCCCAGTACGCCGCCGGGATGGTGGACGGGGCGTCGGTGCCCGGCTACATCGAGGAGCAGGGGGTGGCGTGTGACAGCACGACGGAGACTTATGCCGCTCTGAAACTCTACATCGACAACTGGCGCTGGAAGGGCGTGCCCTTCTATCTGCGCACCGGAAAACGGTTGGCAGAGGGGGCCTCGGCGATCAGTATTCGCTTTAAGCACCCGCCGCAGCAGCTGTTCGGGGGCACGCAGCTGGAGGGGTTGAAGCCCAACTGGATTCTGCTTGGTATTCAGCCCCACGACTGCCTGCGTATGGAGATACAGGTGAAAGACACCGGCACCGCCATGAAGACTCGCGTCATCAGTCTCGACGCCAGCTATCACGACGAGACCGATGCGCGATCGGATGCCTATGAAGGCTTGATTCTTGACGTGATCCGCGGTGACCACTCGCTGTTTTTGCGGTACGACGAGGTGGAGTGGGCCTGGCGCGTGGTCGATCCCATCCTCAAGGTCTGGTCCATGGAACGAGATTTCATCAATACCTACCCCGCCGGGTCGTGGGGGCCGCGGGGTACCTATCGTCTGTTTGATCAGGACGACCAGTTCTGGCGCCACTCCATGGATGTGGAGGGGAGTAACGTCGGTTCAGAGGCGTTCTGAGCGCAGCTGTTGAAACGCTGCCTTGGGGGCTCGATAGGCCGTACTCCCCCTGGGGCGTTTCAATCCCCTGTTCATGGGGCACCGTGTTGCCCGAGTGGCAGTGCGGCCCCCGGCGCGGGTTTCCCGAGGTAAACTGTAGCGGCATCTCATTCAATAAAAAGGAAGTTGGGGCGTGATTGATACAGCAGAATGGAAGGCGTTGTTGGCGCACAGGGAAGCATTTGGCAGCATGCACATGCGGGATCTGTTCGAGGAAGATGCCGGACGCTTTGAGCGGTACTCCCTCTTTTTTAACAATATTCTTTTCGACTATTCGAAAAACCGTATTACCGATGAAACGTTGAAGTTATTGTTTGATCTGGCCCGCATGCGTGATGTCAAAGGCTGGACTGAGCGCATGTTTCACGGCGAAAAAATCAACTTCACCGAAGATCGCGCCGTGCTGCATGTGGCGCTGCGCAATCGCAGCAATCGCCCCATCTTTGTCGACGGTCACAATGTGATGCCCCAGGTCAACGCCGTGCTGGCGAAGATGCGCCAGTTTTCCGAGCAGGTGCGCAGTGGCAAATGGCTGGGCTACACCGGCAAGCGCATTACCGATGTGGTCAACATCGGCATTGGTGGCTCTGATCTGGGGCCAAAGATGGTGTGTGAGGCCCTGAAGCCCTATAGCGACTGGGCCATTCGTGCCCACTTTGTCTCCAATGTGGATGACACGCAATTGGTGGAGACGCTGCGGGGGTTGAACCCGGAGCAGACGCTGTTTATCGTCGCCTCCAAAACGTTCACCACGCAGGAGACGCTGGCCAATGCCCGTTCGGCTCGCGACTGGCTGCTGCACTACTGCGACTCAGATCAGCGCGCCGTTGCCAAACATTTCGTGGCGCTATCGACCAACACCGACGAAGTGGTGAAATTCGGTATCGATCCCGAGAACATGTTCGAATTCTGGGATTGGGTTGGTGGGCGCTACTCACTCTGGAGTGCGGTGGGGCTCTCCATCGCCTGCTATATCGGCATGGACAACTTTGAGCAGTTGCTCCAGGGGGCCCATGAAATGGATGAGCATTTCCGCACCGCGCCGATGGATCGCAATATCCCCATCATCATGGGGTTGCTCGGTGTCTGGTACAACAACTTTTTCGATGCGGACAGCCACGCCATCTTCCCCTATGACCAGTATCTCTACGAATTCCCCTCCTATTTCCAGCAGGGCGATATGGAGAGCAACGGCAAGCACACCACGCGTGACGGCAAGCGGGTGCAATACTCCACCGGGCCTATTATCTGGGGCAAGCCGGGCACCAATGGCCAGCACGCTTTTTTTCAACTGGTGCATCAGGGCACCAAGCTGATTCCGGCCGATTTTCTGGCGGCGGTCGAGGCGCAAAACCCGCTGGGCGAGCACCACGCCATTCTCATCTCCAACTTTTTCGCGCAGACGGAAGCGCTGATGAAGGGGCGCACCCAGGCAGAGGCGAGAGCGGCGCTGGAGAAGGAGGGCTATACCGGCGAGCGTCTGGAGGAGCTGGTGGCGCACAAATATTTTGATGGCAACCGCCCAACGAACTCGATTCTGTTTAAACGCCTCGACCCCAAGACCATGGGGTGCCTGGTGGCGATGTATGAGCACAAGATTTTTGTGCAGGGCATTATCTGGGATATCAACTCGTTCGATCAGATGGGGGTCGAGCTGGGCAAGCAATTGGCCAGTGCAATCTTGCCCGAGCTGGCCAGTGAGGAGGCGGTGACGGCGCATGACTCCTCCACCAACGGTTTGATCAATTTCTACCGGACTCATCGCCCGGTGTAGCGGCCTCTCTTTTTACTCTCTCGTTCGGGGCGTCTGTCCGCTGTGGCGGGCGCTCTTCGGTTTCATTCCTGAATGTACGGGTTCAGGTCACAGTTAAATCAGTGTGTTACGTACCTGTGTCGGGGCCTGGAAAGTGCCCCGAATTTCCTGTTTTTGGAAAAAAAGGGTAGAATTGCGCGCTTGTTTCGACTGGCTGTGGTGATGCTGTTCATCGCTTGCGCAATTGGCCAGATCAACCGAATTCACTGGATTTCGCGGCAGAAGCCCGCTGCATATCACCATTTTACGCGCCTTCAGAACAGGCAAAAGAATTGATAACGAGGTTGGAGTCCCCTATGTCTCAGCAATCGCAAATCCCTGATATTGATGCTGTTGAAACTCAGGAGTGGATCGATGCTCTTGAAGCGGTCATCGACAATGAAGGTGTGGAACGTGCTCACTTTTTGCTGGAGCAGATGATCGACAAGGCGCGTCGCTCCGGCGCTAATCTGCCCTATTCTGCCAACACAGCTTACGTCAACACCATCCCCACCCACCTGGAGGCGCCGATTCCGGGGGATCAGGCGATGGAGTACCGCATCCGCTCTTTTATCCGCTGGAACGCCATTGCCATGGTGGTGAAGGCCAACCGCAAATCCACCGAGCTGGGTGGCCATATCGCCTCTTTTGCCTCAGCGGCTGTGTTGTATGACATCGGTTTTAACCACTTCTGGCGTGCACCGAGCCACGAGCACGGCGGGGATTTGGTCTACTCGCAGGGCCATGCTTCACCGGGTACCTATGCTCGCGCCTTCCTCGAAGGTCGCTTGAGCGAAGATCAGCTGGACAAGTTTCGCCAGGAGGTCGATGGCGATGGCCTCTCCTCCTACCCGCACCCCTGGCTGATGCCGGACTTCTGGCAGTTCCCGACGGTATCCATGGGCCTGGGGCCGATCATGTCGATCTACCAGGCGCGTTTCATGAAGTATCTGCAGGACCGGGGTCTGGCCGATACCAAACAGCGCAAGGTCTGGGCCTTTCTGGGCGATGGCGAGACCGACGAGCCGGAGTCGCTCGGGGCCATTTCGCTGGCCGGGCGTGAAAAGCTGGACAATCTGGTGTGGGTGGTGAACTGCAACCTGCAGCGTCTTGATGGGCCGGTGCGTGGCAACGGCAAAATCATCCAGGAGCTGGAGGCGAGCTTTCGTGGCGCGGGCTGGAATGTCATCAAGGTGCTGTGGGGGTCCTACTGGGATCCGCTGCTGGCCAAGGATAAAAACGGTCTGCTGCAAAAGCGGATGCTGGAGTGTGTTGATGGCGATTTTCAAAACTACAAAGCCAAAGACGGTGCCTACGTGCGTCAGCACTTCTTTGGCAAATACCCCGAGCTGCTGGAGATGGTCTCCAAAATGTCAGACAGCGATATCTGGCGTCTGAATCGCGGCGGACACGATCCTCATAAAGTCTACGCGGCGTATAAAGCGGCGGTGGACAGCGGTGAAGCGACAGTCATCCTGGCCCACACGGTGAAAGGCTACGGCATGGGTGCGGCGGGTGAGGCGCAAAACCGCACCCATTCGCAGAAGAAACTGGCCAACGACGAGATGATCTACGTGCGTGATCGTTTCAACATTCCCCTGAGCGATGAAGAGGCTGCTGCCTGTAAGTACTACAAACCGGCCGATGACAGCCCCGAGATGCAGTACATGCAGGCGCGCCGCAAGGCGCTGGGGGGCTATCTGCCTGCGCGTAATCAGGTGGCTGCACCGCTGGAGGTGCCTGAGCTGTCTGCCTTTGACGCACTGCTAAAAGGCAGCGGCGAGAAGGAGATGTCTACCACCATGGCCTATGTGCGCCTGCTGACCATTCTTTGTCGTGACAAGAAAATGGGCAAAAACGTGGTGCCTATCGTGCCTGACGAAGCGCGTACGTTTGGCATGGAAGGCATGTTCCGTCAGTTGGGTATCTACTCCTCGGTGGGACAGCTCTACACGCCGCAGGATAAAGAAGAGATCATGTTCTACAAGGAAGATAAATCGGGCCAGATCCTCGAAGAGGGGATCAACGAAGCCGGTGCCATGTCCTCCTGGATCGCGGCGGCCACGGCCTACGCCAACCACGGTGTCAACACCGTGCCGTTCTACGTCTACTACTCCATGTTTGGTTTTCAGCGCATTGGCGATCTGGCCTGGGCGGCGGGCGATATGCAGGCGCGGGGCTTTCTGATTGGTGCCACGGCGGGTCGTACCACGCTGGCGGGTGAGGGGCTGCAGCATCAGGATGGTCATGGCCTGATCATGGCCAATACCATCCCCAACTGCGTCAGCTACGACCCCACCTTCAGCTATGAACTGGCAGTAATTGTGCAGGACGGCCTGCGCCGCATGTATGTCGAGCAGGAGAACGTCTTCTACTACATCACCACTATGAACGAGAACTACACTCATCCTGCTATGCCCGAGGGTGCTGAAGAGGGCATTATCAAGGGGCTGTACGAGTTCCGTAAAGGCGGCAGGAAGAAGCTCAAGGTTCAGCTGATGGGCTCCGGCACCATCCTGCGTGAAGTGATTGCTGCCGCCGATTTGTTGAAAGAGGACTGGGGTGTCGAGGCCGACATCTTGAGCGCCACCAGCTTCAACGAATTGACGCGTGAGGCACAGGACTGCGAGCGCTGGAATCGTCTCCATCCCACCGAAACAGCGCGTGTGCCCTACGTGGTTAAAACGCTGGAAGGCCGCAAGGGGCCCTTCATCGCCGCGACCGACTACATCCGCAACTACGCTGACCAGATTCGGGAGTGGGTGCCGGGCCGTTACGTGGTGTTGGGAACGGAGGGTTTTGGCCGCTCCGATACCCGCGCCCAGCTGCGCAAGCACTTTGAGGTGAATGCGGTGAACGTTGCCGTGGCAGCGCTAAAAGCACTGGCGGATGAAGGTCAGTTGGATGCGGCCAAGGTGGCTGAAGCGATTGCCAAGTACGGCATTGATCCTGAAAAAACTAATCCCCTGCACGCTTAATCAGAGGGACTGATTGCAATGAGTAAAGAAATTTTTGTTCCAAATATTGGTGATTTCGACGCCGTTGAGGTGATCGAGATTCTGGTCTCTGAGGGTGATACGGTCGCGGCCGAAGATTCGCTCATCTCGGTGGAGTCCGATAAGGCCTCCATGGAAATTCCCTCACCCGAGGCGGGGGTGGTGAAGGAGATCAAAGTCAGCATTGGCGATGAGGTCTCCGAGGGCAGCCTGATTTTGCTGCTGGAGCCCAGTGCCGAAGGCGCTGCGCCGGCACCATAGGCAGACGCGCCAGCCCCTGTGGCTGAGCCGGCTCCCGCTGCTGAGGTAGCACCCGTTCCGGCCCCGGCCCCCAAACCCGCAGCTCCAGCGCCGAGACCGTCACCGACGGCGAAGATCGACGAAGCCTCCTTCTCCAAGGCCTATGCCACGCCTTCCGTACGCAAGTTTGCGCGTGAACTGGGGGTGGATCTGGGCAAGGTTGACGGCACTGGCCGTAAAGGCCGCATCACCAAAGAAGATGTGCAGGGTTTTGTTAAACGCGCCTTGAGCCAGCCCGCGGGCGGCGGCCTGGGGGTTGCACCCATGCCCGAAATTGACTTCAGCAAGTGGGGCGAGATTGAGACGCAGCCACTGAGCAAGATCAATAAACTGACCGGCCAGTTTCTGCACCGTAACTGGGTGACCATTCCACATGTGACCCAGTTCGATGAGGCGGATATCACCGATATGGAGGTATTCCGTAAAGGTCTGGCGGCAGATTACAAAGAGAAAGGCATTCGCATTACGCCGCTGGTCTTTTTGATGAAGGCCATCGTCTCCGCCATGAAAGAGTACCCCCGTTTCAACTCCTCACTCGATAGCACGGGCGAGAACCTGATCATGAAACACTACTACAACGTCGGTATTGCCATCGACACCCCCGACGGCCTGGTGGTGCCCGTGGTGCAGGGTGTTGACCGCAAGAGCATTGTCGAACTGGCGGTGGAGTTGGGCGAGATCAGCGTCAAGGCGCGTGAGAAGAAGCTCAAGCCGGCGGATATGCAGGGTGGCAGCATCACCATCTCCAGCCTGGGTGGCATCGGCGGAACCAAGTTCACCCCCATTGTGAACGCTCCCGAGGTGGCCATTTTGGGTGTGTCGCGCTCCAAGATGCAGCCGGTGTGGAATGGCAAGGAGTTTGAACCACGCCTGATGTTGCCGCTGTCGCTCTCCTACGATCACCGTGTGATTGATGGTGCCGATGGCGCACGCTTTACCAGTTTCCTCAGCCGCGTATTGTCCGATACGCGTCGCCTGTTGTTATAGAAGGGGCCAGATAGATGAGCAATATTGTTGAAGTAAAGGTTCCGAATATTGGTGATTTCGACGGCGTTGAGGTGATCGAAATTCTGGTCAATGTGGGCGATACCATCGCCGAAGAGGATTCGCTGATCTCGGTGGAGTCGGACAAGGCCTCCATGGAGATTCCCGCGCCCCAGGCCGGTGTAGTGAAGGAGTTGCTGGTTGCCATTGGTGACACGGTGGCAGAGGGCAGCCCGATTCTGACGTTGGAGGTGGGGGCTGGGGCGGCAACAGCTGCGCCGGCACAGGAGAGCAAGCCCGCCGCCCCCGTGCCTGCCGCAACACCCGCGCCCGTGGCGGCCAGCCATAGCGGCGATGTGGACATGAGCGCCGAGGTGGTGGTGCTGGGCTCTGGCCCCGGGGGGTACACCGCCGCATTCCGTGCAGCTGATCTGGGCAAGAAGGTGATTCTGATCGAACGCTACCAGAGCATTGGCGGCGTCTGCCTCAACGTGGGCTGCATCCCTTCCAAGGCCCTGCTCCATACGGCGCAGGTCATCAACGAAGCGGAAGAGTTCGCCGAGATCGGGGTGACATTCAACAAGCCCGAGATCGACCTCGACAAGCTGCGT